>NZ_JAEUFG010000060.1 GCF_018588585.1 Bacillus sp. SM2101 | reverse complement strand
ATGATAAGCAAGTATTGATACCAAATAGTAAAGGTCATAATATATATGAAGTATTAGCTAAATGGCCTGATGGTGAATTATCATACACATTTGTAATAGAAGTTAGATAAACAGTTCTACTTCAGATAAAGGATAATTTAATACCATTTCAATATTTTTGATTATTTTCTACTTCCGATCTTCCACAATATGGCGCAAGAAGGTAGTACAGGTATACCTGGACTACCTTAAGGATAGCTACCTATTAAGGAAACACAAGTGATAATGTGGTTGCTTGGACTAATTTTTAGAAAATCTCACACATCTTTAAAGAAGTTAATATAATATACCGTACATTGACATGAAGACATAATTGCAAAATCCCTTTCTCAATGAGTAGGGATTTTTTTGGGTTTACTTTGGTTGCAACAGAATTCTTATTTACTTTCGTCTCTCTTTTGAAAAGTGGTGACATTGATGCACTGGCAAGTACTATCGAGTGTTGCGGCACCGTTTGTTCCTGCATCTAAAATTGAGAGACGGTACATATGACAACCGATGGGTGGGTGATCACAGACTGTGTTGTTTGGGGTTAATGTATGATCTCCACCTCTTTGATCAAACACTCTGTAACTACATAATGTAGTGGCGACTCCACCTGTTAATCGTTCGACTACATAATTCACATCAACAGGAGGGCTACCACCTACTTGTAAGTCAACCATCGTGTCAACCTTAGCAACCCAATTTTTTTCTGTAACGCTTATTGTATCAGTTGTTAAAATGAGAGGTATAAATGGTGTTGCCTGATCACCATCTGACAATGTGACATTGCCAAATTGACAATTGCAAAATATTTCGTTGTCTTTACCTTTGCAATTACAATTAGACATAATTTTTCATTCCTTTCAGTGGTATTGTTAGGTGATAATTCCACCTCTATCTAATTAGTAAATGCTCGTTTATGTATTCTTGTAACTGACAGAAGTCCATGTAACATGTTCTTATTGAAAGAAATACAGGCAATTGTATATAGAAGTAGTAGACATAATAGAAAAAGTGTGTACTAACTTTCCTATAGTGTTACTTCCTCAAGTAATAGAAAATAGGCAAGCTATATGGATGCTAGTCCAAGTATATCGAGGTTATAAATATAATATATAATAATTACTTTTTTAGGAGAGAAGTTATATGGACATCTACTTTTATGTAATAACCATGGTATGTTTTATGTGTATGATGACAGTAATTGGACCTACTCTAATAAGTAGTCCAACTCAATCTGTGGAATCATCATCTCAAGGCCTGAATACTTTAACGAGCTCTCAAATTGGCCTAGTTTTCTAATTTGAAACATATTGATTAGTAAGTCGATTAGTTCCAGTTTCTTTAAAAATGAAAAGCTGGAACTATTTTTTGCGGTATATCGTAGCTTAGCTCCCTAAACTTTAAAAGTAAAAATCCTTACCAAACATTATTTGAAAAGGATAAAGAATTGAGTCATGCTTTAATCTAAATCTCAAAGATCCTGAGAATACAAAAGATGTTGTAAAACTTATCTACATAAAAGTAAGCCGTTTTAAATTAGCATAGATATAAATAATCAGGGGACTATTGGTGAAAGAAGAAGTAATTACTATTAAGGATGAGATCATATTTAGATCTTCACAAATATGGCGCAAGAGGCTAGTAAAGACTATCTGAAATTTCCCTATTAAGGAAACACAAGTGATATTGTGGTTACTAAGGCTGAAGAAATTCATTCTTTGTTGTTCGGATTTAAAGGAGAAAAGATGCCACGAACGCTAGATGTACTATCACAGCAAACTTCGTCAATATGGGCGACTATGGTATAATTAGAATAAAATAGCGAATTTATAAGGGTGGTCGGCTTCATTCTTTGAAAGTGTGTGAGGCGTATGACTGTATACGAGGCATTAATGGTAGCGTTGGGATTTTCTTCAGTGATAATCGCACTTGTTGCGTTGTTTGTGCATATGCAGTCGAATAACAACAAATAGACCACCCTTTGTCCTGAACAGATGAGGGCGGTCTATGTCACTTAATAAGCCGATCCACAGAGGGAATCGTTATTGTGTGAGACCGTGAGTGTTGGAGCACTTGCGGTTTTTCTTATTGTATGCAGTTATTGCTTGTCTATGATTAGAATATCATAATTGTTGGGAAATGTACAATTAACATAGACTTCTATACATTTTAGTCACATTATATATTATAGTCCGATTTCTAGTTTACATATAAATCACATTAGATGTTTATCTTTTCTTTATTGAGGGGTTAAAGTTGCTAAAATGGGATGAGATAGAGTAAAATTAGTACCAAGTACTAATATGTACTAATAATAACAAAAGGGGGATTAACATATAAAAGCCGAATGATAGCTACCTATCGAAATGCCTGGAGCGTGGGTTGACAAACGGTAATTTGGAAAGGAAGATGTTTACTATGGATAAACGTAGAGTTGTTATTACAGGTTTAGGTGCTGTTACACCTCTTGGGTCATCAGTAGAAGCTACCTGGGAAAATATAAAAAATGGTGTATCGGGTATTGGAACTCTTACACGGGTTGCTCCAGATGATTACCCTACTAAAGTAGCAGGTGAAGCAACAGACTTTAATCCGGAAGATTTTATGGAAAAGAAAGATGCCCGAAAAATGGATCGGTTTACCCAATTTGCACTAGCTGCATCCTTGATGGCGGTAAAAGATGCTAGCTTAACAATAACTGATGAAATCGCACCAAGAGTAGGTGTATGGATAGGATCTGGTATAGGTGGTATGGAGACGTTTGAAAATCAATTTGAAACATTTCTAAAACGAGGATATCGTCGCGTTAGTCCGTTTTTTATACCGATGATTATCCCTGATATGGCGGCAGGTCAAGTATCAATTGCTCTTGGTGCCAAAGGGATAACTTCTTGTACTGTTACAGCATGTGCCACTGGGACGAATTCTATCGGTGATGCATTTAAGGCTATCCAACGAGGTGATGTGGATGTTATGGTATCAGGTGGAGCGGAAGCACCAATAACGAAAATGTCTATGGCAGGATTTTGTGCAAATACTACATTATCAACAAACCTAGATCCAAAAACAGCAAGCCGCCCTTTTGATAAAAATCGAGATGGTTTTGTTATGGGTGAAGGAGCTGGAATCATTGTGTTAGAAGAGCTAGAGTTTGCAAGAGCTAGGGGAGCAAAAATTTATGCAGAAGTAGTCGGCTACGGATCTGCTGGAGATGCTTATCATATAACTTCCCCTGCACCAGGTGGAGAAGGTAGTGTTCGTGCAATGAGGCAGGCTATTGAGGATGCAAGGCTTACGCCTGAACAAATTAATTATATTAATGCTCATGGTACGAGCACTCAGTACAATGAAAAATTTGAAACAATGGCGATTAAAGAAGTATTTGGTTCACATGTTGAGAAACTCCCAATCAGCTCAACAAAATCAATGACAGGTCACCTACTAGGTGCTACTGGAGGGATAGAAGCAATATTTTCAGCCCTAACGATAAAGGAAGGGATCATTCCACCGACAATTAACTTAGAAACACCTGACCCTGATTGCGACCTTGATTACGTTCCAAATAAAGCAAGAAAGCAAGAAGTGTCTGTAGCGTTAAGTAACTCATTAGGTTTTGGTGGTCACAATGCAGTATTAGTATTTAAAAAATACAAATGAGAAGGCTTAAAAATAGTAAGCAAACAAAATTGGTTATTGTATTGATGACAGTAAGAATGTAAAGAAAAAAGGTTTTTCTCTACATTTTTTTTGATTTAATTTAAACTAAAGTAAGAGATCAAGCATAAACAAAATTGATATAATATCCACTACTGGTAAGTATGTATACACTAAATTAAAGTTATGAAACATAATAGAAATTTTTTTTCATTATGAGGGAGGGAAATCTCCCTTTTTTTGGTTTTATCATTTAAAAAGCTTGAATAAAGATATAAGGAAAGAAATTATATATGAGGAAGTATCGTAGGTTGTAATAAGAACCATAATTATAAATGGAAAATCCAGAAGATAATAAGACATTTGAGGAGTTGAATAAGATGTCTGTTGCTTTTGTTGCAAATTTTTTGAGTAATAATGTAACTACGATTGATACAAAAAACCATTCAGTAATTTCCACAATTAGTGTTATAAATGCTCCAAGAGCTATTGGTATTACTTCAGATAATAAAATAGCATATGTTTTAGGTGGTGGTGGTGTTTCTGTTATTGATATAGGAACTTTACAAGTAATAGCAACTATATTAGGAATAACGCCAACTGCTATCGTATTTACTCCAGATAATCAGACTGCCTATGTTCTCAACTTTATGCAAAATACGGAAGGCACTGTATCAGTAATAGATATTAAAACCCATTCTGTTATTGCTACAATTCCTGTAGGGATTGCTGCGGTTGACCTAGTTCTTCCACCTAATGGTAAGCATGTTTATGTTGCCAATACAAATTCAGACAATTTAACTGTCATTGATACAAAAAACCATTCTGTGGTTGCTACGATTAGTGTAAACCTATCTTTTTCCACAATACCACTCAAAATAATAGTCGCTACACAAGATGGAAAATATGTATATGTGGTTGGTGAACAAGGTATGTTAATTGTCATTGATACAAAAAACCACTCTGTAGTTGCAACGATTTTTCTACCAGCTATTCGTATACTAATAAATTCCCCTGACAGTCATTTCATCTATGCTGCAAGTAATAGTAATTTGTTTGTTGTTGATACCAAATCACATTCACTTTTTTCCACAATACCTGTACCAGGATCGCATCAAAGTATAACTATTACACCTGATGGTAAATATGTTTACATACCTAATATAACTTTAGATTCAGTGTCTGTAATCGATACAAAAACTAACGCTCTAATCGCAAGGGTTGAGGCTGGAGACCAGCCAAGAACAATTAGGAGTACTTCTGATGGAAAAAGTATATATGTTTCCAATATAGGCAATCCAGATACGGTATCAATAATTGATGTAAAAACGCAAACAAAAATTTCAACTATTAGTGTTGGAATACAGCCAGTAGCGATAGTGTTCACATCTAATTAAACATTTATAAACCTGTAGAAATTTCCTTGCTACAGAAATGATTTCACTTAATTGATTATGAAACTCAATGATTATTTAGTCCATTAGTTAAGAAATAAGCTCATCTTACTATTGGAGAACAAGAAAATGTTATTCCACAATATGGCGCAAGAATCTAGTAAAGGGGTATGTCAGTTACCTAAATAATAAGATAAAAAAAGATATACTGAAAATGAATGAAGTAATCATAATACGATATGGCGCATATCTGAAACATTGATATGTGCCATTACCCATTTTAGGGCTAGATTGTGGAAGACTTGAAATCGAGATAATAACTTAAAAGAACTGAATCAGAGGCAAAAAGCTCTGTAATAGAAAAGCCCCTTTCTTTATGAATGGATGTTATGGAATAAAAAATCTTGTGGAATATAGATAATTTTGAAATAATTAGTAAGGGTTTTTCAGCTTAATGGAACAGTGGTTCTCAGAAAAGTAGTATTATTTTTAATGATGATATAGGGGGATAAAATTGAGTATTGAAGAGAGGATTTATCAGTCAGCGATTGAGTTAATAGAAAAAAGGTATCCTTCTGGTTGGGGAGGAGCTGCGGCGATGTACACT
>NZ_JAEUFG010000059.1 GCF_018588585.1 Bacillus sp. SM2101 | reverse complement strand
CTAAAATATCTTGGTTGAAGCAATATTAGTCAAAACATCAAGAAAGGCGCTCTCAGTATTATTACTGACAAGCGCCATATTGCGGAAGATCGGAAGTAGTAAATAATTAATGACAATGTCTAGAATCCCACACAGCTTCTTAATTTATTGAAAGGAACTATTTTCGAGGTGTTCTAGAACCAACCTTCTAAGAATCGCTACTTTCAGTTAATAGTGGTTTGTCAGGTAATTTAGATGTTATGAAAAATGCACCTATGACAAGTATTGCTGTTGAAAATAAAGCAAACCGTAGTGCTTCTAATTGAGCAATCACATAATTGTCAACAATTGCTACAATTAATTCACCCTCAACGTCAGATTGGCTGAGGATTGTCTCAAGTTGTTCTGCAGAGATAAAAGTTATTCCACTAGATAATCTAACTTCAATGGCTTGTTCAACATGGGTAGAAATACGTTCATCATCTGCTATTTCTGAGGCAAAACTATTTGCAAGACTGCTGATGACAGTCGCTCCAATAATTGCTGTGCCTAATGCTGTGCCTAGTTGCATTCCAGCATTTCCTAAAGCTCCAACTTCGCTTCTGTCTCTATCCCCGACGGCCGACTGTGTTAAGTTACCAAGAATTGATGCCATCAGGCCGATTCCAACACCTAACAGCGCCATTGCTAACGCAAAACCAGTACTCTTCAAAGATGGTTCTATAGTCGAGAGAAGTACAAATATTCCTAATAATAGAATCCCTAAAGAAATTCGGATAATCAGTTTAGGTGAATATCGGTTCACTAAAAGAGAGCCAGTCATTGAGGCCAAAAGCAGCGTAATGGATATAGGCAACATACGAAGGCCTGTACTAAAAGCATCTAATCCGATGGTCAACTGTAAATATAGAGGTATGGAAAAAAATGCTCCTGCAAGAATCATGTTTTGTATAAGTGACATTGAAAGACCACTACTAAGTGATGAATTATCTAATAAACTTAAATGGAACAGTGGATCTTGATTCCTACTTTCACGACGTTTTTGCCATTTCACAAACCAATAAAGTGTTAAGATTCCTATAAAAACAACAAAAGGTGTTAAGGAAAATCCTAAAGGCTCGACTGGTGAATTTCTTGGTAATATCATCCCCCATTCACTTGACTTAAGAGAACCATATACTACCAGCCCTAGACCAAATCCACTTAGAATCGCTCCTATCCAGTCTATTTCGAGATGCTTATTCTGTTTGGCTGTATCATTGATCAACTTCAATCCAAGAAGAATGGCAATTGAAATAATCACCTCAGAGGCAAAGACAAGTCGCCAAGTCAAATTCGAAGTAACCCATCCACCTACTATTGGTCCTAACGCTACCCCAACTCCAGCAATGCCGCCAACTAACCCAAAGGCTGTCGCCCTGTCTCTCCCTTTATAGTTACTTGCGAGCAATGCCGCCAATGCAGGAAGTACAAGAGATGCACCAATTCCTTCTAATATTGACCACCCCAAAATCAGTACTTGTACTGTTTGTGATATGGCTGTAACTCCGGAACCAACGGCATATATAGCCATCCCAATGCCAAATGTTTTGCGTCTCCCAATCACATCACCTAACTTACCACCTGTTATCATAAATGCAGCCATGATAAGAGCGTAAAACGTAATGGCTATCTGAATTTGTGTTACATCAGTTTTAAGATCTACTACAAGTTGGGAGATAGATACATTCATGACCGATGTATCCAGCACCATAAGGAATTGAGCTGCTCCGAGTACAATCAATGGTAACCATTTCTTCATTATTTGTATCTCCTTAAAACGTAGGTTGTAGTAATATTTTATCTTTATATTATACTCCCTATACTATCCATAGATAATTAGCCCTTACTACCTTCTTATACCTTATTGTGGATTAACAAATAAATATATGCACTTGGAAACAACATTGGTATCTGAAGTGAACTCTACATTAGCATCATAACTATAAATTTATATGTATTGTTTTACTTGCTGTAATTTGTGTCGAAATTATGTTATATCACTATAATCATTGACTGATTTATGGTTTCTACTATAACATTAGTTCATACAGTTAAATATTTCTCCTAAAGGGGAGTAGCTTTTACAGCAAAGTCGTCATTTCGGAGTATTATACTCCCGGCTTTGTTGGCAACTTTTGTTGTTAGCAAGACCTTTATCACTTGGTGAAGGTTTATTTTCTTTAAAACCTTTACCATTACTGGTAAAGGTTTTCTGTTTTTAAGGAAAGTACTATAAAGAGCTCAACGGCTTATTAAAATAATAAAAAATGATGTGAATATGGAGGTGAGCAGAATTAAATGACGATTGAGAGAATGAAAATGACCCCATGTGAATGTAAAGGAACTGTAGAATTCTGTGAATCATGTGGTGGATCAGGCAGGTTACATGCATATGGAAGGCAATTAACTGCAGCAAAATATAGACATCTAGAACAATCAAACAAATCATACAACAATCTACAATCTGATGATAAACATTCTAAAAATTCTACTATAAAATTATCTGTAGATAGGAAGCTTAAATTTATTAATAAGGGTAACACAACTAATACTAACACTTACACATATAAAACAATTGCGTTTTTTGAAATATATTACTCCATACATCTATATACAACAATGCAATAATAAAACTCAAATATACAGGAGGAATTTTCATTGTTAAACAGTTCAACAAACTCACATGAGCAAGCAATAGATGTTAGTAATTTAAAAAGAGGACCCATTGTTGTGGCATTGGTTTTAGGTGCATTTGTTTCAGTTTTAAATGAAACATTGCTAAATATTGCTTTTCCTGAACTTATGCGGGAATTTGAGGTAAGTGCTGCAACAATTCAGTGGTTATCTACTATATATTTATTAGTCGTTGGGATATTAGTTCCTGTAACGGCTTTGTTACAGCAATGGTTTACAACTAGGCAAATGTTTATTGGTGCTTTAACCATATTTCTTATAGGATCAATTATTTGTGCAATATCACCTATGTTTGGAATGTTACTTTTCGGAAGAATCATTCAAGCTATAGGGGCAGGATTAGTCATACCAGTTTTAATGAATACAATTATGATCATTTATCCACCAGGCCAACGAGGTGTAGGGATGGGTATGATCGGTCTTGTCATTATGTCAGCACCAGCTATTGGACCAACTTTGTCCGGATTAATTATTGACACTTTAAATTGGAGATGGTTATTTTATCTCGTCATCCCTTTAATCCTTTTATCAATTGTATATTCTAGAATCTATTTAAAAAATGTAACAACTATAACCAAACCAAAGGTTGATTATTTTTCTATTGTACTCTCTTCAATTGGTTTTGGAGGAATTGTTTTCGGGTTTAGTAGTGCTGGAGAAGGTTCTTGGTCCGACCCGACGGTTATTTGGAGCATTATCTTAGGAGTGGTCGGTTTACTCTTATTTATTTGGAGACAGCTTGTTATGAAGGACCCAATGTTGAACTTACGTACGTTTAAATACCCAATGTTTGCGTTGGTTGTTATGTTAATGCTTGTTTTAAACATGACTTTATTTTCATCACTAATCATGTTACCTATTTTTCTTCAAAATGTATTGCTCATTTCTGCACTTACTTCTGGTCTTATCATGATGCCAGGTGGTATTTTAAATGGTCTTTTGTCACCTATATCAGGAAAAGTTCTGGACAAATATGGACCTAAAGTATTAGTAATTACTGGTCTGTCACTATTAAGCTTATCATTATTGTTATTTACTGGAGTCAGTTCATCATGGTCAATTGGTTATGTAGTTTTTCTACACATATTATTAATGGTTTCCATTGCTACGGTGATGATGCCAGCGCAAACAACTGGCCTAAATCAACTACCCAAAAATTTATATGCACACGGGACAGCTGTAATATCTACTGTTCAACAAATAGCAGGAGCAATTGGTACAGCATTATTCATTAGTATCATGAATTCAGGTTCTAATGCTTACTTGAAATCATCAATAGATCCGAGCGAACCTGTTGAAATGATAAACTCTGTGGTCGCTGGTTTGCATAATTCATTTCTCTTAGGATTTTTCTTATCAATAGGAGCATTAATATTAGGGCTATTTATTAAAAGGACACATGCACCAGAGGAAGTTTAAGAAATATAGGTATAACTAATTGAATGGAATGTTTTCATTCGCCGTAGTTATTAAGTTGATTCAAAAAACACTCGCTAACTACGGCGGTTGAATGAAAACTATAAAGCACTTGCTATCATTCTTATTTTATTTCAGATATCAGCATACGCATTTATCATAATTATTCCTCCTACATTATAGAAAAAGATTTAACATGTATAAAACAAAGGTCTAGCAATAACAACTATCTATTTTAACAGGTAAAAAATATGAAAAGGGTGACAACTATGAATATGAAATCAACGCAGTTGGGACTATTAAAAAAAGACTTAATTCGTTTTATGATGTCATACAAGTTTGCTTTAGCTGAAGTAAGTACGAAAATTGATATACTAAAACAAGAATTTCAATATATACACGATTATAATCCCATTGAGCATACTAACTCTCGATTGAAGTCTCCAGAAAGCATCTTAAAAAAGATTGAAAGAAAAGGTCTTGATCTATCATTAACTAATATAAGAGAAAATATTATGGATATTGCGGGAATTCGCATAACTTGTTCTTTTATATCTGATATTTATAAAATAAAAGACATGTTAGAACAACAAAAAGATATAACGGTAATTGAAAGTAAGGATTATATCAAAAAACCAAAATCAAATGGCTATCAAAGTCTTCATTTAATTATCCAAATTCCTATTTTTATGTCTGATAGAGAAGATTTGGTTCCTGTTGAAATTCAAATACGTACTATCGCCATGGATTTCTGGGCAAGTTTAGAGCATAAAATTTATTATAAATATAATAAAGAAATTCCTCAAAGAATGGATTGGAGTCAATATCTTGGACACAAAAAGATTAAGTTTTATGCAGAGTCTTTGAATAGTTCTTCTATTGCTTGAGGTGTTTTATAAGCAATGCTGCTATGCTTTCTTTTTCTGTTATACCATGCTTCGATAAATTCAAAGATGGCGATATTGGCAGTTTTATAGTCTAGATATTGAACATGATTTACTTCTTCTTTCTTCAATATAGCGTGGAAAGATTCAATACAGGCGTTATCATAAGGGCATCCTTTTTGGCTAAAGGAGTGTGTTATACCATAAGATTTAATACGATCAGTAAATGCTTGGCTTGTATATTGTGAACCTAGGTCAGTATGTAGAATTAACCCTTCGGGTGGTAATTGAGTTACGTAAGCGTTTTCTAGAGCTTTTATTACGACGTCTGTTGTCATTTCCTCTGAAAAGGAATAGCCGACAATCTTTCGCGAATGTAAATCCATCACCGATGCTAAATAGCACCATCCGTCTTTCACCGTATGCACATAAGTTATATCAGCCACCCACTTTTCATTAATTGATGCAGTTGAAAAATCTCTTTTCAAGATGTTTTCTCGATTTACAACTTTCTCGTTTGAACTATATGGACGGAATTTCTTTTTAACAATAGAGTGGATATCAGCTTTTTTCATTAAACGTTGAACACGTTTCAAACTGATGTGTATTCCTTCTTCTGTTAGTTGATGGTGAATTTTTGGAGCCCCATAACGTCCTTTACTCTCTTTATGGATCGTTGTCATTCGCTCAGTGATTTGTCTATTTTCTTTTTCACGTTTTGATTCAACCTTATTTAATGATTGATAATATGT
>NZ_JAEUFG010000058.1 GCF_018588585.1 Bacillus sp. SM2101 | reverse complement strand
TTCTTAGTTTAAACAATATTACCCAAAACATAAAGAAAGACGCTTTTCAGTATAGTTTCTGAAAAGCGCCATATTGTTGAAGATAAGTTTTGAAGGTTTAAGCTACAGATCAACCCCTGTAAGGGGTACATCTAGTATTTTAAATTTGTACACATAGAAAATCGAGGAAATAAGAAGCCGATTTCCTTCTTTTAAAGAATTGACTTTATTATTGGTCATATTCAACTAAAGCCCATATCGTTTAATCATTATCATGGATTAATTGGTATAGATTGATCCCATACTTTACTTGACTCTTCTGATTCTTCAAACGGTACTATATAGTATTTCTCTGATTGTAAATCAATTGCTGTGTATCGATTATTAGACTCTTCAGGATTAACATGACTAGAGTATGGTAGTATTTCATCTCCTGATTCACTTATGATTTTAAATTGTATATTATTTTCCTGCTCTTGCGAGTCGTAATAGAGTACAGTGGATATTGGCGTTGCGATCATTTTATCTAAACGAATGGATTGTCCATTTCCAATCTGTATTTCTTGATTGAATGGAATCGTTTTACTTTCTACTGCTAACTGTTCAGTTGGAACTTCAATATCAAAAACCCAAGGATATTTCATTGGCAACTCATAATCTAAGTGATCATACTCAATATGGAATCGAATCGTTTCACCGATAGGGACCTCTGTAAGTTCAACATCATTATAAAACGTAAACATACTATTATTTAATTCTATAGATTGCCCACCTGTCGATGAAGTTAGGTTCTGTCCATTTATTAGCACTTTTGGCATTGGATGCATTTGATAGTCAAAGTCAATCCCTTTTGCCGGCTCGAAAGTGGAACTGATTAATAATCGGCCACCATCAACTAACACTTCATTCAATGTCATTTTGCCGTACCCATTTTCAGCAGTAGTACCCACGGCCGTTTTATATAGGTCATAATCTACCTTTTCCTTACTTCCTCTATAGTCTTCAATCAAACCACCAATAAATGGCATATCTGCAACAGACACCATACTAGTACTCAATAAAATACCCGCTGCTAAAGTAATTACGGCTGTAACACCTAGATATTTCTTCAGGTGACTTGGATTTTGTTTTCTTATTTTTTTTAATATACGCTTTTCCCATTTCTTCTTTTCGAAATCCGTAAGGTTTTGTTCTTCATACTGCTCTAAATCCATGTTTATTTTATTTAAATCTTTATAAATTGACATATTCTCACTCCTCAAACTTTATTTTTTGAAAAACGTTTAAGCTTTTTACGCCCTCTGGAAAGCTTGTTATAAATCCAAGACTCTTTAGCATCAAATTCTTTTGCTATTTCACTTGAAGGAGTGCCTTCTAAATAATATTTTTCGAATATTTTCCTTTCACTACACGACAACTGTTCAAGTAAATCCTCAACAAAGCTTATTTCTGGTGACTGTTTTGTCATTACCATGGATTCATCAATATCTGAAACTGAAAATTGCTGATTTTGTATAGTGAGTTGTCTCCTTTGATAGTCAATTGCTTTATACTTTGCAATCGCTGCAATCCATTGTTTAAATGAATTTTTCGTAGTATCGAAGGAATCTATATTGTTCCATATCGATAATAAAACATCATCAAGGCATTCTTCATAATCTTGCTGATGATAATTTACATGACGTTTAATAATAGCTGTAAGTAAACCGCCATGCTGATTAATAATAAAAGTAATTGCTTTTTCATTTTTCCTCTTTATTTGTTGTACAACATTGTTCTCTGTGATGTTCAATTGTCCAACCCTCCCGATGATTATTGGTACCTACTATGTAATACGAAATGAATACGATAAATCTATCAGGAAATATATACTTTCATAAAAAATCTACTTTTAGCTCATTAAAGAAAACACCACAAAATAAGTTTAATGGTATTTGATATATAATTAACAAAAAACCTTTCACTTAGTTCAATAATTTGATTGTATTATGTGTTATTTTCCCATTCAAATTTTAAAAACCCAGCTTACCTTCACAAGAGAAGATTAGCTGGGTTTCTAAATTATTTACATCCTACCTTTTATACAACTATTCGGACCTCCTAATAAAAAAGTAAATGCTTATTGCTCTGTAATCGCGCCATATCGTATTATGATCTCAATCATTCATTTTCCTTATTATTTAGGTAACTGGTATGCCCCTTTACTAGATTCTTGCGCCATATTGCTGAATATTAGTAAATGTCCTTTCCTCCCATTGGTTTAAAGGTGCTGATTCTCTCCATACCCGCAATAGTTGCTTTGCACGCATGATGGACAGTTTCATTGCTCTACACTTCATTAACAAATGTATCGCATCTTTTTTACAAATATCGTGACTTTATTTTTAGCCACATTCGGACTTCTCTGTTACTGTAGAGTTAACCACGGGCATGTTTTTTCTTCATTGTTGTGCCTAGTATGACTAAGGCAACATAGATTACGATGGCAATCGAATCTATAATCGTATCCGTAAGAGCCAATACGTCAAGTAATGCCGTTACACCAAGAATGACCATCAGTCGGACGATCAGGATCGCCGAGATCATCCATGCGGCAAAACGGATCTTCGATCGCTCACTTTGGAATGACATGTAAATGAATGCGATGCCGAAGACCAGATTTTCCGCCGTTATAATGTGCCAAACATACGTGAATACCACTCGAGAATCCATGGACATCGCGCTAATGTCGAGCATCGGCAGCACAGTGGAATACCCGTTCCATGCATGCGTGACGGCAAACAGAATCGCAAGAACGCCAGCAATCAGATAATAAAAATTCCTAACCTTGATGTTGATCACAACCCTCCATAGAAATTCCCGGTTCATTCTCTCGGATATCCTCGTAAAGCTCGCGAACGAATTCTGCTAACCGTTGATCGCTTTCGTTATTAAAATCCCTTAACGTTTCGGCTGCTATATTGAGCAACCGACTGACCTTTTCCAGATGGATAATCTTCTTGCGTGTTTCTGCGTTCTTAGCATCGAGAAATGCAGCAACCTCTTCGCAGTATGTGGAATCGATATTATCCATCTTTCGGAAACCCAATTTACCCTTGATTTCTTCAAGAGTAAAGTCCGCATACCGCATGATATGAATATTCATCAAGTCAATGAGGTCATCCCTCGAATACATGCGATACCGATTGTCTTTCCGAAACGGCGAGACGATCCCAATCCGGTCATAATACCGAAGTGTATCTTTGGACATCCCAAGTATCTGCGAAACCTCTTGTATAGAATAAAGTTTTTCCATGAATCCAGAATAACATTTGAGTTGACTCCAATGTCAAGTAGTTTTCCGATTTTTTTAAATAGTTTGAGTATTATTTATAAAGGTATTTTGATTGTATTTTTTATCAATAATATTTATCTTACTGTTAATAAACTTTATTACGTAATCTGCCCCTAAAATGAATAATAGCACATATCTATATTTCAGATATGCGCCATAATGTGGAATAACAATTCTCAGGTTGGGAAAAAACTAATAGACTCATTAATCATTGTCGTTATTAATTTCATTATTAGTTCATTTTCTATCGTGATATATCCCTTAATCCAGTGAAGGTTAATGGAATTGTAAATTTCAATCCAAATATACTAGTATCTCTTGGATTTACCATATTACTGGAATAGTTATTATTTCTTATAAATTAAAAAGGGATCGAAATTGATTTTACCATAATCTTGATAGGTTAGTGCCAATAAGGTTGTTCCATCTCAATAACTACACCTGAACGAGGGTTCACTAAAAAGTACCTTCCATCCACTTCAAAATGGTAATTCCTATAATCAATAAAGATTCGCGTATCTTCCGTGTATATAGGAACCGTATCTCTGTACCTTTCTTCATTCTGTACAACAATGCCAGACACGTCATACCCACTTTCATAAACCAATTGTTTAGCCTGTTCAAAAGTGTAGGTCGGTCTGAAAAAGATAAAGAGTAATAAAGGAATAATAAATAATATGATTAAAGATGGCTTCATCCTTTTTCTCATCGATCCCTGTATCAAATAAAGGTATGAGAAATAAACCACAGTCGTCAGAAAGGGAATTAATATACCCATATTAAAGACACCCCTGTAAAGAGTAGAATTTATAAATTCAAAAATGCAAAATTCCATAATTGCAGCACTTAAAATATACAGCATAATCTTTTTGTTCTTCTTCATTTTTATCTCCTCGGTTGATTGTATCTATGTCTAAGCTATACTCAGTCTCATTAAAAAAAATCCTTACATTCATAATACCAAGTAAATTATTCTTTGTGATTTCTAAAGAAACAATCTTTACGAGAATAGCCATACATAAAGAAAGACGCTTTTCGGAATTATTTCTGAAGTCGAGTAGAATGGAGTCTTTCTACCTTACGGTAAATTGTACTCCACCCCCTCACAGAACCGTGCTTGCACTATTAATGCACACGGCTCCTCCTAATCATCATTCACAGAATATAGCTAATCTCTTTTCTTAAATCATATATATTCACTTTAACTCTTGGTGAAGGTAGTGGATATTTATCAAGAAATAGCCTGAATTTATCCCAAGTAAAAGATTTCCTTTGACTTCTTCTATTGAGCCATTTAAACAGTAATTTCTCAATTCCGTCTTTGAAAGTACTAACATTTATTGTATTATCTGTAATGCAATAATAGTTGTAATACCCTATAAGTGAGCGTCTAAATCTATCCATGATTATATGAATAGATTTATTTCTATTCTTCTTCAACCAGTCTTTAGACTCTTTCAATTTACTTTGGACTTTCATCCGACTTGATTTCCGTTTCACCCGAAATTTACCTTGTTTACTTTTACTGCAATAGTGAGTAAACCCTAGGAAATCAAAAGTTTCAGGTTTACTTTTTCCATTTTGTTTTGCGTCTTTTTCTGCAAACCGCCCGAAGGGTATTTTTTGGTCTTATCTTCGGCCATTTCTAAGTTAAATTTCTTTAATCTATATTTTAGTGATTTGAAGAATTCTAGGGCTTCGCTCTTATATTGAAAACAGCACACAAAATCATCTGCATACCTTACTATATATGCCTGTCCCTTACATTGTTTCTTGACCTTTATCTCAAACCATAAATCGAGCACATAATGGAGGTACACATTAGCTAATACAGGAGATATTACCCCACCTTGCGGTGTGCCATTGTCTGTTTTGTATTTCTTTCCTTCCTCCATATACCCACCTTTGAGAAATCTACCAATTATTCTTAGTAGGCTAGGGTCAGCAATTCGTAGTTTTAAGAACTCCATCATCCATGTGTGGTCAACATTGTCAAAGAATCCTTTAATATCGACATCTACTACATAATTTACTGACCTCTTTTCAATATAGAAGTTCAGTATCTTCAAAGCATCATGACAACTACGATTTGGACGGAACCCAAAGGAACAGTCTAGAAAATCATTCTCATAGATGGCACTTAGAATCTTCGTTATACCTTTTTGAACAACTTTATCCTCATGTTCTGGTATTCCTAATGGTCTTTTCTTGCTTGAATTGACCTTCGGAATATACATTCTCCTTACTGGAACAGGACGATAGCTTTTCCTTTTAAGTCTGCTTACTAAATCATCTAGGTTTTCTTCTAAACTTTCACCGTATTTCTCTTTAGTTGTACCGTTTATCCCAGTTGCTTTCCTATTGGGTAGTTCATGATGACATTGAGATAGTGCTTGCTTATTTAATAAATGTGCAAGTGATGTGAATTTCATTTTAGGATTAGATTTAGCTAATTCTGCTATCCTTAGTAATTTTGTTTCCATTTAATATAACCTACCTCTGTGTGTAGTAAATGTGTCTCTAGTAAGGTTAATAACTAGGTAGCAGCCTTTCCTCCATCGGCATTACCCAACTTCATTGGTACTACGCTGCTATCCGACTCCCTACAACGGCA
>NZ_JAEUFG010000057.1 GCF_018588585.1 Bacillus sp. SM2101 | reverse complement strand
TTGTGTTTCTCCATTATACAAAAATGTACCCTATAGGGAGACTTTTTTAAAGTGTCTACTCTATAGGGTACATTTTACTTATAGGAGGGGGATTTTTAAAGTTCTATGAGTAGGATAAGCAGCCAACACGGCATATAAGAATTAGATAAGACCATGTAGATGAATTCGTGACTGATTTTTACTTATAAGACTTATTTTGTATTGTGGTTACTAAAAAAGACCACCTAATGTTAGATGATCTTTTGAAAAAAAAGGAAAAAATCATTCCCGAATATTTTAACCAAATAAAGAAATAAAAAAACGAATCCAGCAACAAAAAGAGGACCTAATATTTTTTCTTTAAAAGTGTCCATTAACATTTCAATCAACAATGTTCACCTCCAGATGATAAGAGTAATTACCTAAATTATAGCAAAGTTTACTAGATATACAAGATTAGGAGGATTGATGAAGTTGGAAAGAAGAACAATTTTAAATATGAATGAAGTAATAGATTTTATGCAAAGGTACGCAAAAATTGGAGATCGGTTTGGTTCAAGTGCGATTCAAAGGAGATTTAGAACAGGTTATATGAACGCTAGGCTTGCATTACATGAAACTGGAGTCATTAGGTACCTAAAATTTATTTCAAATGGTGCTGTGTATTGGACACGAATTAAATAAACTCAAGAATTATTGAGGTTACTAATCAATTAGTGGCAGAAAACAATAGAATTTAATGAACGGGTAAGGATGTTAATATTAAGCGCTTCGATTGAAGTAGCTTCAGAGTTAAAAGTAGGGATAAGAATACGATAAACATGGCAACCTATACCAGGTTTATCAGTCCAAGTAAGATTTGGGATTATCGCTCCTTCAAAGGAATCTGAGTTAGCAACAAAGGTTTGTGAAGGTTTTATGGTTGTAAGATCATTAAAATCCCCGCCGTTTGTTGAACGTTGTAGGATATAGTCTAAATTAAAAGTTATAAAAGCTGGATCTGTAAGGGGTTGAATTGTTTGAAATTGAACAAAAAATTCTACAGATGAATCTAGTTTGATTTCTGCATCTTTGTTTTTAATCAAAACAGTTAGCGGTAGTAATGCTAAAGGGAGCATAAAAATGCCGTCTGGTATGATATTAACAGCAGAATCTGTTTGCAATTTAAAATATTGAGGACATTTATCATCATTACACTTGCAGTTTTTTACCATTATTCCATCAGTCCTTAAAAATAGTTATTATTAGTAAATGCTAATAAGGTGAAAGTGCAACTGATATAAGTCCAAGTGTCAAATTATTGTTAATTAAGGAAATTCAAGAGTAAATATGTTTAGTTAGAAGTGAAGGCAATACTTCTAGGAGTGCTACCAACCTGAATAGTATCAATAACAGAATGAGTCTTTACATCAATAACAGAAATAGTAGCACTACCTAGATTTGCAACATACGCCAATTTTCCATCAGCAGTAAAAGAGGCTGATCGAGGAAAATTACCAACTTGAATGGTATCAATAACAGAATGAGTTTTTACATCAATTACGGAAACAATTTCAATATGTGAAATATAAGCTAGTTTACCATCTGGTGAGAAGGTAACGAATCTAGGGGAATTACCACTTTGAATTTTAGCTACTAAAGAATGAGTCTTTACATCAATAACAGAAATAGTAGCCTCTCCGGAGTTGGTAACATACGCTAATTTTCCGTCAGATGTGAAAGCGATATCAGATGAAAGGCTTCCAACAGTTATTGTAGCGATAATAGAGTGTGTTTTAGTATCTATGACACTTATAAAACTGTCTGGAGAAGAAGAATTCATATGATAAGCTAATTTTCCATTAGGTGTTATAGCTAAAAAGGGTGAAGGGCCTTTTATTTCTGATGGTGGGACAATCACTGTAGCCATGACAGAATGCGTTTTAGTATCAATAACAGAAATAGAACTTCCCGAGAATCCAAAGTTTGTGACATAAGCTAATTTCGCATTGGGGGTGAAAGCTAGAGCTATGGGCTGTAAAACAACTGGAATTGTTGCAATAACAGAATGTGTTGTGGCACTTATAGCCAACACGTTTGAATCATCATTTATAACGTAAATCAGTTTTCCATCAGGAGTAATAGCTACAGCACCTGGAAATGTTCCAATAGACACAGTAGCAATAACGGAGTGTGCATTGGTATCAATAACTGACATGTTGAGAGAATCATTATTTGTAACATAAGCTACTTTTCCATCAGGAGTAATAATTATATCAAGCGGATCATTACCAACCATTACAGTAGCAATGACAGAATGCGTTTTAGTATCGATAACTGATACATTATCTGATCCGAAATTTGTTACGTAGGCTAATGTCACACATATACCACCTTTCACGAAATGTTAATTAAAAACTATGTAAGGAATAGGTATTTTATTCATATTACTCAAAGTGGACATAATAAGCATTTTGGTTACTAAAGCAAAAAACGCCCAAAGAATGGAGGGAGTTCACATGAAGAAGCTTAGCTTAAACGGATCGTTTCTTTCTGAAAAACTCTCCTATCAAGTAAATGATGATCACAGGTATCACCGAAAGTACAGGAAATACAATATATGCTAAGATTTCCAATATTAATCGCTCCAAACATGTATTTTTTATGTTATAGAAATTCTTACCATCTATTATATAGCAAAAAATTAGATTGTAAAATTAATGAAACATAATAGCAATTATGTATCCTCCCGAAATTTTCGAGAGGTGTCAAATGGCCTTATAAAAGGACTCTACCGGTAGTTATATTGTATGCATTATAACTTTATTTATTTTGAGCCTTTGCCTAGAAAAAAACAAAATGTATATTTACCTACCGTTATTAGTAACCACAATGATAGTTGTGTAGATTTAACTTTAACTAAATACTTGTTCAGTCACATAAGCAAGTTTTCCGTCAGGTGTAAAGTTAATAAAACTTTGATTAAAATCAACTGGAATAGTAGCGGTTACACTGTGAGTTTTCACATCAATAACAGAAACAAAAATACTTCGAGCATTGGCTATATAAGCAAGTTTTCCATCTGGAGAAAAAGTAATATCTTGTGGAAAGGTCCCAACTGGAACGATGGCAATGACAGAGTGAGTCCTGATATCAATCACAGTAATATCATTACTGTTACTATTTGCAACATAAGCAAGTTTTCCATCAGGTGTAATAGCAACTGCAACAGGTCGACTTCCAACTGAAATGGATGCGATAACTGTATGAGTCATCACGTCAATAACAGAAATAGTGTTTCCAGGGACACTTAAGGTTCCAAAATTACACACATACGCTAATTTTCCGTCAGGAGTAAAGGTAACTGAAAAAGGTCGAATACCAACAGAAACAGTAGCAATTATCGTATGAGTCTTCAAATCTATGACAGAAACATTAGTTGGTTGGTTAATTTCATTCCCGAGATTAGTAAGATAAGCAAGTTTTCCATCAGGTGTAATAATAACTTCAGACAGGGAAGGTCCAATAGGGACGGTAGTAATAACGGAATGAGTTTTCACATCAATGACCTTAACATTACCAGAGATAGTAGCAATATATGCCAGTTTACTATCAGGTGTAAAAGCAACAGAAACAGGACTACTTGCCGAAACAGTAGTTATAACAGAATGAGTTTTCACATCAATGATAGATACAATCCCATCAAAACGGTTCATAACATAAGCGAGCTTTCCATCGGGAGAAATAACAACTTCGATAGGAACAACACCAACATTAATGTTAGCAATAACGGAATGAGTTTTCACATCAATGACCGAAACAGTTCCTGCGACTAATGAATTTACAACATAACATAATTTCCCATCAGAGGTAAAGGAGAGTGTCTTGGCTGGAAATCCCAAAGTATTAGCAAATCCTACTGGTAAAGTTGCAATAACGGAATGAGTCTTCACATCAATCACAGCTGTAGACAAAATTAACCACCTCTATAAATTAATTATTATAACTAAGGTATGAGGGTGTTACTTGTTTAATACGAGGTTAGAAGCTTTTTATGGAAATGTTTATTTTTAGATGATTTGTTAAAGGAGATTTTAGTAAACGCAAGATAGATTGTGTTTGATAGGGGGATGTTCATAAGATAAAAGAATAAGAGATTAAATGTACAATATGTTAAATTCACCTAATGTTACTCAACAATATGGCGCTTTTCGGAAATGATACTGGAGAGCGTCTTTCAGTATGTTTTGAGGAATATGTTTAACCAAGATATTTTGTAACCTCAATGGACATTGTGGTTTCATGAAGTTATAGTTATTTTTATTATAATTTAGCTTTTTCTACACATTATCTGGACCACTTACTTTATAAAGGTAATTCCTTTATTATTATATCTTGCCAATGGGGAGGCAACTTGTGAGTCTCTATATGTTTAAAGTCTTTCATCTTAACATTACCGCTAGAAATGTAAAATGTTAATTGATCTTTTCCAACTGAAATATGTGCTCCGACAACCGGTGTTACTTCAATAGTGATTAAAAATTCAAATCGTCGATATCCTCCTATCCTTTCCATCTTTGCAATTTGTATCTGATATGGATAAACTGTGGTGTTAGTTTTAAGATAATCTTTGTAATAATTATTAACAGCTTTATTAATATCAGGTAATAGTAAGGTTGAAAATAAATCCATCATCAGTTCTTCATTAGATTTTTTAACAGGATGGTAATAATTATCTTCAGCATAATTTGCTGTTGTTGGGATTAAAAATAGGACTAAAAGGAAAACTGAAATTATTTTTTTCTTCATTATTTATACCACCTTTCTTACAAATATTATCCTCAAAAGGAATATGAAAATGTACTTAAATTTACATCTCATTATGAGGGATTTCTATACTGTAAGAAATGTTAGTTATTTCAGTTAGCTAGATTAATTAATGGAGCAAATAGCAAATTGTTATCTAAAAAAAATTAGCGCAAATCAGAAATAAATATATGATGCTTTTCTTCTTTATGTCTAGATTGTTTATTGAATAAGACAGTTTGTTACTTATGCTAAAATGAGAGTGATAAAGAAATGAACTTTGACTAACGGAGTAGGTTAGTGAAGTAAGATATGTTTTACAGAATTAATTTCTTTTCAGATAAATAATGTGGGATGGTGGAAGTTTTTTGAGTATTAATCAAGAAGCAATTAGGTTGCTAGAAGGAAATGAGTATGAAAATTCTCTTAAATTATTTAAAAAAGCAGTAGACGAAGCTAGAGATGTTCAATCATTGACAAACCTAGCCTGGATTTATTGTTATGAAGAATATAAAGATAATAAAGCACTTATATTATTAGATGAAGTTATAAGTTTAAACCCATCCTCTCACTTTCCCTATAATTTGTATGGTGAAATTTTACTAAGGCAAGAAAAATGGATTGAGGCAAAAGGTATTTTGCTTCAATCCATTAATATAAAGCCAACAATTAATGCTAATTATAACCTCGCAGTGGCTTGCTATCATCTTGGAGAAATTGAAAAAGCTTCTAGGTATTTTTTATTAGGTTCAGAGAGTTCGGATTATGCCATGTATAGCTATGTTTATTGTTTAATTAGACTAGGTGAAACAAAGATTGCAATTGAAACACTAGGAAAATTTAAGGAAGATGACGATGAATTTGTTGGTGAAATTGAAGTAGCTGACTTATATTTAGAACTAGAAATGTTTGATGAGGCTGCTAAATGGTTTGAAAAAGGTTGGAAGCGATACAGTAAAGATGTTAGATGGGTTAGTAGATTTATCTATACACTTTTAAAATTGAATAGGACAGACTTTATTGAGATATTTCAGGAGGTAATAAAAGAAAAAGAAGAAAATATAAAAGAGGAATCTAATGAGGAGTGTGATGAAGATTGGACAGAAGAAGAGAAACAGGATTATATAACAGAGCTTATTACTGAAAAAGCAGAATTTGAACAAATGTATAAAAAATTTATAAATGGATTTATCCCAGTAATGGAATTTGACACATCTGTTAAAACAGGTTGTTATCTATTTGGATGTAAGCGTCATAATCATCCTGAATACCAAGAATTATAGTTTTTCTAAACTTGTAACTCATTTTCAGTATATGTCCCTGTTGGCCAAAAAAAACTTCATTCTTCAACAATATGGCGCATGTGCGGCCTGATCTGCTCCCTGTCAAGTAGACAGTTTATAATAAGCGCACTTATGCAATCAGTGTTTTATATTCAACAGGACTCAGGTTGTTGAGTTTCTTTTGAAATCTTTCATGATTATAAAAATAAATATAGTGTTTTATTGACTCTTTCACTTCTTTAGGTTTTTTATAAGTAAAGAGATTAAAACATTCAGTTTTTAAGTGACTAAAAAAACTCTCCATACTTGCATTATCCCAGC
>NZ_JAEUFG010000056.1 GCF_018588585.1 Bacillus sp. SM2101 | reverse complement strand
CTGTCTTAGGAAGGGTAATGGCATACCCTAATCTCGAGGTCATACTCCGATAGCAGAAATGCACTTCGGTTTAATCAATTGAGAATCCCACTGATGCCGTAAGGCTATCAGCTTGCTCCTTTAGGGGTGGGAGTGTCAAAAGCATGGTCATCATAATAATAAAGACAAAGTAGGATGAGACAATAAATTTAACAGAGATGTTTTTAGTCGTGTCAAATACTGATTTGTTTACAGCTATCTATATTCCAAAGACACCCTTTGTCAATGGTTTACTAAAGCCGAAAAGGGCGAAAAAATTTAAATTTAAAATATGTAAAACAGAAAAAATAGCAGAAACCTTATATCATTATTTGTATAAAAAAGAAGAAATGCAAATTCACTGCTATTATTTCATCGGAGATTTAGATGATAGGTCAGAAAGGTATTTATTTGTTGAAAATAATGCTCTTTATGATGAGTTTATCTCACAGTTTTGGGGTGGTGGACAAAGGGATTCGGAATGGGGCATGGACACCTATCTAGATGTTACTAAACCAAAAGAAATTCTACATCAGCTTGAAAAAGTATATAACAATCTTTTTTATGAGGAGGATGAATCTATGCCTACGTGTCATATATTTGGGCAGCAATCGTGGCATGGAAATGCGTTTTTAATTGCTAATCGTGCTGCTTTAACCGAGCTACGAGATGCCATTGATACTGCGTTAAATTACGAAGAGGCAAGATTAACTCTATTTCCTTCTGATGATGAAGGATATGATTTTTTTATAAAATGTACAGAAGAAGATTTTAAATGGCAAATGTTAGAGATGCCGTATCATGATAGGGTATGCTACCAACCTGATGAAACGGTCAATCTTCCACCATATAAAGCTTTTAAAAAATATAAACGTTTTTTTAGTAGAGGTATGTAAAAAGGTTAGCTACTTAAAATAAATGATGATACTCTTTCTAACAAAAAATAGTACATTCAATTCCATAGACGTTAGCATTATGTAATTTGGGTTTGTATAATGATTAAAAACTTATATTATAATTGAGTTGAGATACAATTCTATGATGTTATGTATCCCGTTAACAATATATAATATAAGTTTTCATTAACATGACGTCCTTGTTTTTTATGAGTGCTTATATATTACAACTTACTAACCAACTTCTATCCAACTGTACTAAATTCTCTTTCATTTGGCGTGAATTTTTCCTTTTAGTTAATTGTTCATTTACTTTGGGTAATGATTTTTTTGTGTATGTATGATCGACTTCTATATTGTTCCATAATGAAGCTATTAAGTATGAACGCTGATTATTACTAAACATCCATCCTAGCATATCTTTATTTTCATTCATTTTTGTATCACATAATGAATTTTGACTCTTTTCAAAATGGTTCTGCCTCTCTTTTGTACAGGTGCCTTTTTCGACGTTTAAAAATGTTGCTTTTTGTAGAACCTCACTTATATTAAAGTTCATTACTTTTAAATTGTTTTCAAAAATTTCAACTTTAATACTATCATATTCGTTCATTTGATCATTACCTTCTATGATTTCATCATGCTTATTCTTCATGAATAACTTATATGAGGAATGATCCTTCCACAAAGCGATAATACATGCTTTAGTAGGTGTATTTATATCCCATCCTCCAATTTGGCCTAGAAAACCATCTATATTTTGGAGTGATCTCCATTGTTCTTGTGCAATTGAAAACTGTCTTCTATTATGTAATGGTACATTACAAACGATCCATTTAATTAACATCCTATCACCTCATTACAGATTTAAAAAAATTTACAAGGACTGTATACTCCTTCAATCTTGTACTACTTTTACAATAATTACATCAATAAGATGAAGTAATTTATATACGACTTTTGATGTAGACACTTGCGTGTGAGTACAACATATGTATGATCTAATTGAGGTAATGGTAGCTCCTATGTTGCACGTTGGATCTGGGTGGAAATAATTACAGTAAAAAATAGTTATCTAGTTGTTCGTGTTTTTTTTTTGATTTCTTTCTGATACTAGGTTTATGAAAATACAGCAAGAGGCTGGATTTGTATTGAGGGCAGAGAATTTGTTTAAGTACCTTTTTAAATACTTAAATAATTCAGCTACGAAGGGATTGCAGAACTCTGTTAGAAAAGTTTGTGTTCCTCTTTGATAAAAGCCCACTGCATGATAGTAAAACAAAGTACCACGAGACAAGTAAGGTGAAAATAATTGACCCATAGTTATATAAAAAGTTAATATAAACACAATGAACACAATTAATATCATGTATATGAGATTGAGAGGTAGTAGCTTTGAAATCATTTTATCATTATCTTATGACATATAGGGAACCAAAAGCAAAGACTGATATCGGGGGCTTTGCAAACAATGCTTACCAAGATCATGGCTTTCCTAAAAATTCTTTTGATTATAATGAAATTAGCACGTATTTAGAAATGAATGGTTCGTACTTAGCCAGTATGTCAATATTTGATACAGCTTGGGAGCTATATAGAGCTCATGAGGAACATTAGAAATATAACTTTAAAATATCCTGTCATGAAGTTAAATTGATTTATCCCTCTTCTGATCTAGCTGCATATAATAATGTATTAGAATGTAGCTTACAGCAAGGGGGTTATTACATTTGAAGAATGAAAAAAAACCACAATTTAAAGTCGGTGATGTAGTTGTCATTTCCAAATATGGTACTGTTGGGATGATTACAAATGTCACCATGATAGATGGGTTAATTTTATATGAAGTAAATTACAGTGATCAGTTATATGTCCAAAATGCGATTCAGTTATTAGCTGATTATGAAAATAATGTTGAAATTGAAAAAATGGAAATCGATTATAAATTTTATTTTGGTGATATTGTGAAGGTGTTAGAATATGGAAACACCTTATTCAAAGTAATAGGAATTAGAACAGAAATATGGCATTATCAAGCTGAGGTTGCTGTTGATATTATTTATGAACTCGTAAGCATTAATGAGGGGGAGTGGCTTGAAGTCAGTGAAGAAGAGCTAGTTTTATTATCTGATAAAGATAGTAGTGAGGTATTAACAAAAAAACATGTAACGTTAAAATATTTAAAACATAAGGAATTAGATCATTTTTCACCTTCTTATGTAGAAGAATCTGATCAAAGTCGTACGTATATTAAAAAAAAATATTTACAACTGATTGACTACTATTTAGATATTTATAACGACTACAAACGCCTATATGAAACATTTCAGGATGAGGAATATAAAAAAATAATGGATATTATTTTCTATCATTTAGAAAAACTATCACTTTATTTAAGTAGATAATAATTTTATAATTGAAAAAATTTAATTAAGATGTAGATCAAGTAAGGCAAACCAACATATTTGATGCATGCAAACATCCCATTTGTAACCTTTTCTAATAAACTGTCAAAAGCTTGTCCACTTACAACATTCATCTCCTCACTTTCCGCATGAGGCTTTACATAAGTTACTTGCTTTGCATACATACATAGCCCTCCTAAAAAACTTAACTTTTATTACACGATATGTAATGTCATTACATAATATACATGTTTTACAAAGATTCTTTTCATTAACTTTTCCACCCACATTTGAATAACTGGTGTTTATGATATGAATTTTATAGTGTTTAGAGAAAAAAATATGCCCCGAACGTTAGTCATATTCGTATTTAGCCCCACTTATAACGCTCTTTTCATAAGCTTTATTCCTATAGTCCCTAAATAGAAGATAAGGATGTTGTTTTAATCAACAGTCATCGTTAGAAGAAAGCTGCCATGGTTTTTTAGTAGGAAACATCCCATTTTAAAAAGTAACAAATAATGCGAATAAACCCTTTGCAAAAAATAATGTTCGTGTCATGATTTGAATCTTTTGGTATATCGTAAAAATTTCACACATAAACCTGTAAAAAAGGAGGCGGTAAATGTAATGAGTGAAATCAATGTAGTGATTGATACAGAAGAAATTGCTGAGTTTTTCTTTAATGAATTACTAAAGAGAGGACATATTCCACACGCAGAAGATCTCTTAGATATAGCAGATATCACTTTTGAATATTTACTGAAGAAGAACATCATTGACGAGGAATTTGATACAGACTAAGACTGCAAAAAATTATTGAAAATACTTCCTATTTGAACATGGTGTTTATAGTATAATAGGATTAGTCAATATATTTGCGAAAATGGGAGGATATGAATATGTCATTTTTTAATAAAATGTTTGCAAGTATTGGAATTGGTTCGACAACAGTTGATACAAAGCTGTATAATGACCGATTAGTAGCTGGTGAAGAAGTAAAAGGTATTGTTGAACTAACTGGTGGTAATGTTGATCAGGACATCGATTCAATCTATTTGTCTGTCAAAACAACTTATATTAAAGAAGTTAATGATACAAAGGTTAATAGACAAGTTGATATTGGAAAGTTTAAAATTAATGAACCTTTTACAATAAAGGCTGGGGAAGCAAAAGAAATCCCCTTCTCATTTGAGCTACCTATTGACACTCCTGTTACAATGGGTAAAACAAAAGTATGGATTCAAACAGGATTAGACATTAAAAATGCTGTTGATCCTAGTGACAAGGATTACATTTTAGTAGAGCCGATGCCTTTAACAACTGCTATTTTTAACTCAATTAACGAACTTGGTTTTCGTCTGCGTGAAGTTGAAAGTGAACAAGCTCCGTATAGTATGAAAGGGCGTTTGCCATTTATTCAAGAGTTTGAGTTTTTTCCTACGAGTGGACCATTTAGAGGTAAGTTAGATGAGTTGGAGTTAGTATTCTTCCCTCAATCACATGACAGTGTTGAAGTACTTATGGAAGTAGACCGTCGAGCGAGAGGTCTGGGTGGCTTTTTAGCAGAAGCGTTGGAAATGGACGAATCCATCATCCGTTTTACAGTTACAACTAATGATATGGATTATCTTACACAAAAAATGAAAGAACTAATCGAGAGATATTGCTAAATAAAATGATAAGAAAGTCAAGAGGTTGACTGAAAGCTCAACCTTTTGACTTTTCTTCTTGTGAAATAAGCTGTTCATTTAAGTTCCCTGATGGCATAACACAAAAATTTTCGTATAGTATTAATTGCTTATTAGTCATATCATTCTTAGTCATTAGTTTATTACTTATGATTCCGTCAATAGGTTCGTTTATAGCAAGCCTGTTTGCAGTTTCAGAACGATCAATCGTCCAAGCAAAAATGCTGACATCAATAGAATGGGCTGTTTTTATTAGTACGTCTGTTACAAAATACTTATGAACTGATATGAAATCAAATATACCTGAATATTGTAGGATTTGATAAGGTGAGGTTGATTTATCAATAATGATTCCGGAAGAAATTGAAGGGAGCAGTGAATGGAATTTCACCATAGAGGCTTCGTTAAATGATTGTACTTTAATATGCTGCAGCAAGTTTTGTTCGCTTTGGTATTTTTGAAGTACTTGCACTATTTTTTCTTCTATACCTGGATAATGTGAAGGGTTTTTAATTTCAATCATAATGCCAATATGTCGGCTATATTGTTCTATAACATCTGATAATGTAGGTATTTGTTCATTTGCATATTTTGTATGAAACCAACTACCTGCATCCAACTGCTGTAATTCTATTAGTGTTAAGTTTTTTACATAACCAGCTCCATTCGTCGTTCTGTCAACCGTTAGATCGTGAATAATGACTAAATGCGAGTCTTTTGTCATTTGTACATCAACTTCTATATAATCAGCATCCATTTTAACTGCCTTATCGAATGCTGCAAAAGTATTTTCTGGTGCATAAGCGGATGCTCCCCGGTGGGCTATAAATATGATAGAATCATTTATTAACATTTGCCCATAGACAAATGCCGAGGAAAGAAAAAAATAAATACTGAACAACATCAACATTAGCTTATACATCACGTCCTCCTTCCCATAATAAAATTACATTATTATATGCAAGCTTAAACGAACATGTAAACATGCTTAGGCATATTTTTACTAATTCTGTTAACAGTCGTCTAATAACTTTGATGGTTGTGACCGCTTTTCCGATATTTTCGAACTTAATAATTCTTTTTATAAATCACGTTATTTCAGATCCGTGCTACGCATAAGTCGTCTAATATGGAGCAATACATACAGCTAAAGGAGATAATAAATCTTGAAAGCACAATAATTGTTGAGTCCATTAGTTTCAGTTGTTCAGATGAATAATTGGAACTTTTATTATGTTAAATAGACAAGCTAGATGAGACCAACATACGATAATATGGGTAACTATGGTATAATTGGAATACAATAGTTCGGTAGCTAAAGGGTGGTCGGCTTCATACTCCTTGCGAAGGGAGGTGATGCCTATGTTGACTACATTTGAAGGGATAATGCTCATGATTGCTTTTGCAACATTAGTCGTAGCGATTCTTTCATTTCAACATAAAAAATAGACCGCCCTTATGAACTGCACCCCAATTGTTAGACAAAACTAACAACGGAGGTGCAGTTTTTAATGACAAAGTATTCCTTAGAAACTA
>NZ_JAEUFG010000055.1 GCF_018588585.1 Bacillus sp. SM2101 | reverse complement strand
ATTGCAGAAATAGATGAAGAGATGTTAAAGGGTTGGAAAAAGAAAAAGAACGAATAGAATCCGTACAGCTTTTCTGTTAAAGTGGAAAAACCTATCTAATATATTCTCATGAGTTATTCAAGAAAATGGCGCAAGAATATAGTAAAGGCTATCTTAGCTATTTTAAGGATATTACCTATTTAAAATAGGTCAACCAGAAAAATCCTGGCTGACCTTATAATACGATATGGCGCATATCTGAAATATTGATATGTGCCATTATTCATTTTAGGGCCAGATAATGGAATAAGACTTTCAAATAAAACCATAATGTTAATATTCGTATGGAGATTGTGAAGAAATTTACTTAAATTAACGGCGCAGGATAGTTGATTAAAAAATGTCAGGCTGCAAGGATAAATAAATTAATGTTCTTCCAAATAACGGATACGTTGATCAAGAAAAGATCAACTCACATTTTAAGTCTTCTAATTCAAGTATTTTAAATCAGTTACAGCTTCATAGGGTTTAATGGGTCTTTCTTCTAATATTTTTTGAACGAAATCAGGATTAGCAAGTAAAGGGCGTCCAAATGCAGCTAAATCAATTGTACCTTCTCTAATAGCATTAGAAGCAATTTCTGGATTTAAATTTCCTACACCTATAATGATTCCATCCCAATATTTTCTCACCAGCTGATGAAAGGTCATATCATTAGCAACTTTCTCAGTAAAATCATTTGTTGATGGGTGAAGAATTTTGATTCCAACTTCATTAAATAATTGTATAAAAGCCTTTACACTCTCTTCAGGATTGGTCCATCTATAACTTGGGATATCATCTTTAATTTCAGAAAATCTAATGATTGTTTTATCTTTACCCACTTCGTTAATAACTGCATTTAATACTTCCTTCATAAATAACAATCGATTGAATATATCACCCCCATACTTATCAGTCCGTTTATTGGTAACTTCAGAATTGAATTGGTCTATTAAGTAACCATGCGCTCCGTGTATTTCAACTCCATCAAATCCTGCTTTAACTGCATTTCTTGCAGCCGAAGCATAATCTTGAATCACTTTTTTTATATCATTCAAAGACATTTCTTCAGGAGTTTCGTAAGGCTTACGTAATCGATGGACAAGACCATCTGCTTTTACAACTGAGGGTGCTTGAGGAGCGAATCCCCCAGTCAGGTCGTGGTGTGTTAATCTTCCCACATGCCAGAGCTGCGCAACAATTTTTCCTCCTTCCTCATGAACAGCACCAGTTACCTTTCTCCAAGCATTTACTTGGTCTTCTGTATACAACCCTGGCACACCCAATGTTCCTTTGCCCCTAAGAGTGGGATTAATACCCTCTGTTATTATAAGACCTACACCATCTTTGGCGCGTCTTCGGTAGTAAGCAACGATATCCTCACCAACAATGCCAGAAGTATTGTTAGCAAAACTACGTGTCATTGGAGCCATAACAATTTTTGTTCTAAGGTTCCAATTAATGATTTTAATTTGATTTAATAGATCATTTTTTTCCATGTTCATAACTCCTTTATAATGGTATTAACTTCTTGTATAATTTTATATAATGAAAGTAAGTAAATATATAGAACACTAAAGTTAATATTGGTCAGGTGCTTTTAAATTCATTTATTTTTATATATTTCACTTATAAAATAAAGGTGGTCTTATATATGGATAACTTAGATAAACAAATTCTCCTAGTTCTACAGGAGAAAGGTCGAATTTCGATGACGGAACTGGGAAAAGAGGTAGCATTATCTCAACCAGCAGTTACTGAAAGAGTTCGAAGAATGGAAGAAAAGGGGATCATTGATCATTATAGGGCTATAGTTAGACCTGGAAAAATAAACAAGCCTATAACAGCCTTTGTTTTATTCCAGACCAAAGGGTGTGAAAGTTTTGTGCAATTTTGTAATGAATCAAACGACGTAATCGAATTACATAGGATAAGTGGGCAATATAATTTTTTGGTAAAAGTTGTTACAGAAACTCTTCAAGCGCTAGAAGTTGCAATTAATGAGATGGGCACATTCGGAGATTCAACTACATTAATAGTGCTTTCATCACCTATAGAAAATGATAAATTGATTCCCTTAATAAAAAACTAAATCATATTAAACATCGATTAAGGGATAATTTATTGAAATGCTTATTGAAGCAGCAAAGTGTGATCGCTCTTTTAATTGAGGAAGAGGGTTTGTTGATAATGTGGAGGCGGCTATGAGAGATAGAAGTTCACTAATAATAATTGAAAATAAACAGGTTGTCTTAGAAGAATTAGGAGTAGAAGTCAAACTTATGCATTTCAGAAGTTGAATTTAATGGAACACAATACTTTTTTCTTTCTCAAATCATTGCTGGAACATTTGGAACTGGGAAAGGTGAAGAATACACTGATGAAAATAGAGATAGAGGAACTTACTTGCCAATGTGGGTAGATATAGAAAGCTTACTCAATTAAATGGGGCATTTCTCTAAGAGATGCGCCTGTATTTATGATTTAGGCCATATTGTTTAACAACAAATATTATTGATTAATCATTTTATTGTAATTATGCTGACTGCATTATCAGCTACACTCAGGAATTTCAAAAAAGCAGGATTTGCAATTGCGGTCGGCATGAGGAATTTTATGAATAGTTTACCTACAAAGAGGTTTTTATATTGAAGAGTTAGAAAAAGATACTTGCATAATCCTGACGCTACCTCTATTTTGAAACCAAAAAATGTTTAATACGTATTAATTATAAGAGTTAATACATGTGCAGGAGGGAGTTGGTTAAAGGTGAAAAAAATAATATTAGGAATATTCTTAATTATTTGTCTGTTCTTTTCAGCAATGAACAATGTAGAAGCAAAGAATGCGATTGAAAATGTTGATTTGGTTCAATTAGAAGAGTATATAGAACAAGAAATGAACAAGCATAAAATCCCTGGTATGGCCTTTGTGCTAATTGCAAATGCAGAACCTGTTTATATGAAGGGGTTTGGAAGCCAAAAAATTGGAAGCGATATTAAAGTTGACGGGCAGACGAACTTTGGGCTTGCTTCTGTATCTAAGTCGATGACTGCCTTGGCCGTTGCGCAATTAGCTGAACAGGGCTTGCTGGATGTTGATGCGACCGTGGTAGAGTACTTGCCATGGTTTGTTTCTCAAAATCAAGAACTTTCAAAACAGGTGACTATTCGTCAATTGTTGCAACACAGTAGTGGGATTCCAACCAACTCATATGGACTTGAAATTGAAGATAGTTCAAATTATGGATTAGAAAGACAAGTAAAAAGAATTAGAGAAATTAAACTTGTTTCTGTACCTGGAGAAAATTTTGAGTATTCTAATTTTAACTATTGGACGCTTGGTCTTATCATTGAAAAAGTATCAGGTATGAATTATCAAGAAGCGATGAATAAGTTAGTATTCCAGCCAATGGGGATGGAACGAACTGGATTTTACACAAAGGTCTCTAATTTAAATAATTTATCTGTAGGTCATCGCTTAGAAGGAGGTAAGAACAAACCATTTGATTATACTGATCCATATCCAACGGTTGCAGCGGGAGGAATATATAGTAATGCGCAAGATATTGGACGTTACATAACTACATTACTACATGATGGACAATATAAGGGACGTCAAGTAATTCCAAGTGAGGCAGTACGCGAATTGTTTATGGAAACCTTCTCTATTTCTGATAATGAACAATATGGTTATGGGTGGGAAATCTCTCAAGAAGCGAATACTAAGGTGATAGATCATGGTGGAGATAATCCTAACTTTACAGCAGACGTGTATTTGTTTCCAGATTACAGTCTTGGGTTTGCCTTACTATCAAATTCCCAAAATGATGTCACTCATTCAATCAGTGAGAATATTAAGAATAACATCTTGGGTAAAAAATTAGAACAGGCAGCATCGTGGAAAGAAGATGAGTACCAATTAGCGAAGGTTATTTTATTTGTTGCATCGGGATTATTGGGTCTTATAACATTATACGTTTTATCAATGGTGTGGAGGTTTAGACAATTTAAGTTAGTATTTACTATGAAAATAAACAGAATCAAAATAATTTTCCAACTGATTCTATTCCCTATAATATTCCTCGGAGCAGCGGCAGTAGGTTTCTATTTTCCTATATTTGTGATTGGTTCCTATCACATTGCAATATTATATGCACCAGACTTGGTTTATAGCATCATAGTACTTTCAAGCGCTTTACTATTAATCGGACTACTCTTTATCATCAGTGCTTTTATACGTTCAACGAAATATATACATCATGAAAAAGGGAACTTTATAGTGACTAAATGAACTATTTTAATGATGAAAAACAGAGAAGAAGGTTATTGCATTATCTATCAGAAAGAAATTCAGACAGGTGTTGCTTTAAATTACTATTCCATCATATAGATCACAATGTACAACAAGAATTTTTAATGGCAGTATTAATATATTTAAAATTGAAATATAAATAGAGTGATCTTCCGCAAATTGGCGCAAGAATATAGTTAAGGCTATCCCGACTACCTAAAGGATAAAATCTATTAAAGAATGGTCAGCCAAGTAACTTGCTGACCTTATAATACGAGACCAGCTAATAGACACTCAAGTAATCTTCAGCAATCTTGGCGCTTTTTACAAATTAAAAAGCATCATTCTTCATAATTTGTGGTGTTAGAACTGAACCAGACGTTTAGGTGTAGAACTCATCTTTAATTAATGGATATATTTTGATTAACTCTTAATGGGGGAGAAGATGGGATGGATAAACAGATTGAACTTTTCAGAAGTGAAAAAAAGAAATCCGAGTATCTACAAATATATGATCGAGCCTTATCTCAACTAACTACACCATTTACAAGCAAGTATATTGGAACAAACTTTGGTAATACTCACGTTATCCGCTGTGGAAAGGAAAATAGTCCGAAGTTATTGATGTTACATAGCATGGGATTCACCTCCATTGCTTGGCATGAAAATTTAGAAGGGCTCTCTAAGCAATTTGATATTTATTGTATTGACTTAATCGGAGAACCAAATAGGACAGAAAGTAACAGAATAAAAATAACTCTAACAGACTATTTACAATGGTTAGTAGAAGTACTAGATGCATTAAACTTGGAAAAAACCAATCTGGTTGGTTGGTCATATGGAGGATTTTTAGTAACTGCCTTTGCAATGAATTTTCCTAACCGTATTGAGAGAGTTGTAACAATGTCTCCGGCAGGAACTATTTCACCTTTGACTATTAGTTTTTATATAAAGCTCCTTCCTGCATTATTTAGTGGGAAAGATAAAAAAATCAATCAATTTTTAAAATGGATAAGTGGCAAGGATAATAATAATTATCCTAACCCTGCTTTTTTATTGTTTACTGTAGGAATGAAGAATTTCAAAGGATGGGCAAGAGGTACAAAAATTATCGTATATTCAGATGATGATTTTATGAAACTTAAAGTACCTTATTTACTTTTAATTGGAGATAAAGATCCTATTTATAAAAAAGAAATACATAATCAACTTATAGACAAATTCAACAATATTAGCCCCAATATTAAAGCAAGTATAATTGGTGGAACACACGGATTCCCAATGCAGAAATCTGAAGTTGTAAATAAAAAAATAATCTCATTCCTTACGAACTAAAAAAATTATTGTGATTAATCTTTTGTTTATTTTTTTGCTAGTTTAGGATCAAGGAATATCAGGAAGAATAGTTGGTTTTTTTAGTAGCAAAAATAGGTTGTTATTCAACAATATGGCGCAAGAATATAGTTAAGGCTATCCCGACTACCTAAAGGATAAAATTTATTAAAGAATGGTCAGCCAGGTAACTTGCTGACCTTATAATACGATATGGCGCATATCTGAAATATAGATATGTGCCATTATACATAACTCTAGGGAAAAAGTATTTCTGATGAAGAAAGTCGCATCCAATGTAAAGGAGTCAATTAATAAATATTGGGCTAATTTGTAGCGTTAGTTCAACAGTAAAGGCCTAACATAATAAACATGGTTATCTATAGGTTAGGTAAGTATAACGTTTGATATTAAAAAGACCACAACATTTTAGATAAGTCTAAAATGTTGTGGTCTAATTTATTTTCTATTTTTATAAACTCACTTGTCAGTTTAAGTGATTTTATTCAAAAACTTAATCCTTTAATTGATTTTGATTTTTTATCAAAAAGGATAAACTTCAATGTTCTATTTTAAAACTGTCTCGGCCGGGGTAAACGCTTCCCATTGATTATATTTCGTTGTTATTGAAGAAATAAACCAATACATTCTAAATGGTTCTAGATTCTTTTCCACGGTTATAATTTTCTGCCCACTACCAAAACCTGCATATGATGTCTCTAAGTCATATTTAACGGTATACCGCATTCTGGATTCGCTAAGCTTTTCTATTTTGCTAAAACGAAAATTACTAACCCATGGGCTTGACTGACCTGTCCCCCAGTGAGTTTGCTCAAATTTTATCCTTGATTCTTTCTGAAGAGAAGGGGACAACATTGCATATTGAATAGCACCGCTTCGATTATTCACACCTAATATCCATAATTCAACGGCTTGTTTTGGTTCGAGTACGTGCAAACCTGTCATAAAAGATATTAACTGACTTTCTAAAGGATTGGGTTGTTTTGTGGCTGCTATTGCGGAATTATTACAAAAAAGGGTTAGTGAAAATAAAAAGATTATAAATCGCAATAAATTCACCTCTAAAGTTTATTTTCTTAGAGGTATTATTCTACCTGTAATTATTATTGATTCGTATTCAAACGATTTGCATTGATGTTTGGCTTTTTTCGTAAAGATTGTTGCTTTAGAAAACACAAGGATAATCTGGGCCAAGTTTAACTTTTGTTTTGGATCATAGTTTGTCTAGTTTTTTAATTGCGAACTCCAAGGAGGAGTAGACCCAGATAAATCATTGATCTCTTGTTTAACTAGACCAACTTTTTCAGCATAATAATCTAACATCTCAAAAACGGTGAATCGATGAAAATTTCCATATATGTAATCAGGTTCATTTCTCAAATCCGGATCAATCTCCGAAAGTCGCATTGTCGCTTTCCCAGTTTTATTGTTATGTTCATTAATAGAGACACTAAAATTTATATATTCGTTATAACCATTTGCAACTGAAATCACGGTTACTTCGCCCATATTTATCATAGGAAATCTGGGGTCTTTTGGTACTTTAATTGACACCGTTGTTTTTCCTTCGGAATTTGTTAATGCTGTTGCTATAATCTCCCCTAAAGAATTTATTACGATCGATCTTGCACCTTTTATAGGAGTAGCAGCTTGTTGTTCGGAAGGTCGATTGGCAGTCACTACTTCAATAGTCAGTTCTGCAGCTATTGTACTATCCTCTGATGCTAAAATTGTATTAACAGAAATCAAGCATAAAAAAATTAAGGTGAATATCATAAAGACTTTTATATTCAAAAGAAACACACCTTTATTATCGTTTCTTGTATTTTTAGATGTGATGACAAATTTCATTCACTATGAATACTTATAATTATTAAAACTATCTAATCTAACCTTTAAAGACAAAAGGTTAGCCGTTGATCTAATATTAAACAGAAGTTGAGTTGTATCTACTACTTATTTATAATCCTCTGGCTCTGCATCAGATGGATTTTCTTATTCCACAAAATGGCGCAAGAAGCTAGTAAAGTTTATCTGGACTATGTTAAGGATAGTTACCTATTAAGGAAACACAAGTGATAATTCGTTTCGTATCTTTTATATAACAGCTAGGTTGATTTTCAACAGTAATGGTGCATTTGTGATTATTAAAAAATATTATAGTCGCAAGAACAACTCTGACAAGTATATGTCAGAGTTGTTTTGTTATGATTTATATTAGTTGATCAAAGTTTCTCAATTGCCAGTATAGTCACGGGACTTAAATAGTCACTCATTATTTCATTGCGTAAAATAAGTGTGTTTATAACTATTTTGAAGGGGCAGGTTATTATGAGTAAAGAGAGAGAACAAGTTATAATGAAATTAAGAGAATTTCAACAAAATCAGTTTAACGTAGAAAAAGTGCAGGATGCGTGGGAGTACATGCCAATACTACTTAACTATATTGGAGATATC
>NZ_JAEUFG010000054.1 GCF_018588585.1 Bacillus sp. SM2101 | reverse complement strand
ATATTCCACTTAAGTGGTCTTTCTAATTCAGAAAAATCATAATAGAAGTAACAATGATCTTCCGCAATATGGCGCTTTTCAGAAATAATACTGAATAGCGTCTTTATTTGTTTGCTTTTTTCACGTTCAAATTGTTAATTCTATAGTGTAAAATTAGTAGGAGAAATATGGATATATAGGAAATTTTATATTAGTTAAAGTCATCTATTATGAAGGTAGGTGGGGATTTGAGATAAGGCAAATTAAACTTATAAATGTCGAAGACATATTAGGTTGTGAAGATTGATATCTAGAGGTGTAAAAAATGAAAAAAAGAATATTTTTAATTACCGCTTTATTATTGATATTGTTAATATTAGGAGTATACTATATTTTTATTTATACTGAAAAAAGCCTTAATGAAGAAGTTGATACTATTATGTATGAAGAGATTGAACCTAAGGGAATGGTAATTACAACTGAATCAATAGCTGATAAGAATTTGGAGAAGTTAGTTTCAAAAGGAATAGACCATTTTTATTCTAGAAAGCCAAATGAAATTAACATAACTGAAGTTTCGAACATTGAAGGTGGAACTTTTGCCTCGTTTACATTAGAACAAGGTAGTTATTACGGTGTTTTGTATTCAGTTAAGAATTCTCAAGGTGAATATCATCTAGAAGACATAGATATATCTAAAGCTGATTTAGAAGAGGCAATAAATGTTTCTCATCTACTTGGGGATACCAATGGAGATGTGAAACAAAAGTATCGTATTATTAGTGGGAAAATTAACGATAAAGTAGATTCAGTGGTTATCTTTTACCCTAATAGTGATTACACCGTCATAGAATTAGATGATACTCAAAAGACATTCATGTACGTGAACGTTGGTTATGTAGAGGCACCAAAAAAAATAATTGGTAATTTGAATGATGAAGAGGTATTCTCAATTGTGTATTAGCTGTAAAATTATTTATTAGTGATCCCATTCCAACAGTGCCTTTCTTAACTCCTCAACCTTTTGCAGATCTAGATAGTTTCATTACAGAAAAAATTTTTTTAACAACGTCGATTCTGAAAATTTTATTCCACAATCTGGCGCAAGAATATAGTAAAGGCGATCCTGAGTACCTTAAGGATAAGTCTATTAAGAATGGGCACCAGGTAATTTGCGAATCTTATAATACGAAATGGCGCATATCTAAGAGGTATGCGCCTTTCTTTATGAGAAAATACAAAAATTTAAATTTCGAACATTGTGATTACTTCAATTACAAAAAATCTTAATAGTCAGCTTATTTTTAAAAAGTGAAATTATTGTGTACATCCATCCTCATTCATATTTATTTTCATTTTCATAGTGTAAACTGTATGAGACTAAGTTAATATTACTAACATTGGAGGTTTCTAATGATGAAAAAATATCTAATTAAGATGACAGCTATAATGATATCTATTTTTGTTTTATCAGCATGTGGAACAACTAACGATGAAGGTTCTGCTTCTTCTGACCAAAAAGAAAGTCATGAATTAACTGTTAGTGGTTCAAATTGGGAATTTGATCAAGAAACATATACGATCCCTGCGAATGTGGATGTAACGTTTAATTATGAAGATACTGCAGGTGTTCATGGGGTCAAATTAAGACCATATGATGATAAGGATAACATTATTGCAAAAGTAATGGATGGTGACAGTGCTACAATTAACTTAGAACCAGGTACGTATGAAATCCGTTGTTTAACATTTTGTGGTGACCCCGGACACAAGGAAATGAGATCTCAACTAGTTGTTGAATAATGGATTAGTAATTCTGACTAATAGACAACCTGAATTTTTTCAACAATCGGGCGCTGTTCAGTAATAACACTGAGAGCGTCTTTCTTTATGTTTTGAGGGATATTGCTCAATTTGGTAACCTCAATGGACATTGTGCGTATTAGTTTGAAGTTTTTCAAACCAACTGAAAATAGGCTTTTATTCGAATCATTAACTACTCAGTCCACTATGATTTTGTTTTTAGCAGGAGCTTTAGCAAATGTGGCTTTATTACTCCCAGGAATCAGTGGGTCACTGTTCGTATTTTATCCAGGGATTACATTAACTATTACAATATCTTATTAAGTGTTTTCTTTTTTTATTGGTATATTTATAGCAATTAAGTTTGGAGAAGAAAGATAGATTGTATCACCGACGGTTAAGCTTTTGTAGTTGGAAACAAAAGTGATACTTAGCTTCAAAGGGAGTACTATTAAAATTAGACAACTTTAATTTATACTTATAAATAGATATTAGAATTTGGAGGAAACACATCTATGAATAATAAACTATATATAACTTTCAATGTATTCATTGTTTTAATTTGTTGCTATATGCTTTATCAAAACATATTTGTCAGGCAAGTTGGAATGAATATTACCTCCATAACTGTCCTTCTTCTTGGAAGTTCTAGTATAGTTGCAATAGTCCGAGTTATGAAGGAAAAGGTTGACTAAGTATACAAAAAAGATGAGCCAGCCCTTAAATCTAAAATATTACTTTTATGAAGCATAATGATTTATTAGTGTTTTTAACTAATGTCCAACCTGAGAATTGTTATTCAACATATGGCGCACTTATTTAACAGTGCGTCTTTTTCTTGTATTGGGCCATATTGTGGAATAAGAAATAACAAATTTTTTTGATTTATTAAATGTATGGTCTGTAATGTAGAGGAATCTTTTGTAACAAGGTATTCAAACAAAATACTGTAACAATAAAAATTCTCTATTGATAGAAAATATATAAATATTTTGAAAAATAATGTAATATATTGTTGTAATGTATAAATATTACAATTCAAATAACATTGGAGATGTATTACATGAAATCATTTAAGAGTAATATAGTTTTCATATTTTCAACTTCACTTCTGCTAGTCATACTTATATCTGGTTGTTCAAATCAACAGGAGTCTGAGAGTACAGAAAGCAGTCAAAGGATTACTAACAGTGAGGTAATAGAAACAATGCAATATGAGAACACTGAACATATTAAACCTATCGAATTGGAAAGTTCGGACTATAGTGATCTAGAATTTTTAAAAGATATATTAAAAGACAAGAGAGTGGTAATGCTAGGAGAAAGCTCACATGGAGTTTCAGAATACAGTCTGATTAAAAGCAGGCTAATAAAGTTTTTACATGAGGAGTTAGATTACAATGTTGTTGCATTTGAAAGTGGATTAGCAGAGATATATGCAGCTAATGAAATGCTTTCAGATATAGGTACTATAAAAGGAATGAAAAGTTCCTTATTCTCAGTGTGGCATACAGACCACAACATAAATTTGTTTAAATACATCAAAGAACAAAAGGCTACTGAGAATCCTATTAATATAGTAGGTTTCGATATGCAACCACAAAATTTATATATAAATTATTATTTTAAGGATAGACATACTGATTTTACAGCAAACATACAATCTGTAGAATTAGAATATTATGAGCTTGTTTACTCTTATAAAAGTAAAAATTATCCAGAAAATTGGCTTGAGGTAAGCAAAACATTAATCGAGAAATACAACTCTCTGTTGAGTCAATTAAGTCAAGGAGAACCTTTATTGGGACAAAGTATAAGAGAGGATGAAAAACAATGGTTCAAAAAGATTTTTGAACAAAGAATTAAGTCTCTTAATGAAAGATACACTATAGAAAATGTTGGGAATCCTAAAGGTGATTTTGAATCAAGAGACAAAATAATGTCTGATAATTTAGTCTGGTTATTAGAAGAAATGTATCCAGATGAAAAATTTATTGTATGGGCACATAATGATCATATTATGAAAAATAGATTAACTATCAAAATGGATCGAAATAAACTATATATGAATATGATAGAATATTTACCAGAAACTATTAAGGAAGAATTATATATAGTAGGACTTTATATGTATAGTGGGAAAAATACATTCAACAACAGAGAAGTTGTTGAAGTACGCACTGATCATAAAGAAAACTCGATTGAGTATCATCTAAAGCAACCAGGATATCCCGTTTCATTTTTAAATATTGATATAAAAGATGATGCAACGAATACATATTGGTGGAATTCTGAAGTAACAAGTAAGTTTTGGGGAGGAATTGATGAAGAAACATTTATCCCTAGTGAACAGTATGACGGCCTCATTCAGGTTGAGGAAGTGAATCCTCCAAATTACCGTTAGAATAATCACTGAAGAAGAGAAAAGAATCTACCTATAAACTTAAAAAACTGTATAGCTATATTATACAAAATGGCGCAAATCTGAAATATAGATATGTGCCATTATTCATTTTAGGGCCATATTGTAGAATAACGAAAAATGATAATATGCTAAAATTAAAGATATTGTGAATGAAGGTTCTTTGAGTAATAAATAACCATGACGCTTTAAATCATGGATTTAGAAAGAAGTGAGAATTTGGACTTTGCACAAAGAGAGTTTGTCGAAAGGGCTCTTAAACATTTATTTGTTGAAAGCCAATTAGATGGGATTAAATTTGGTTTTGGACCAGGTGCAACTTTTATTCGATTTGTTCATTATACATCTAAGAAAGAACCAAGTGAACTTTGGATCAACATTGAGTCAAAATGGACTGTCTTTCCATCTGAAATGAACGATGATTTTCCTAATACGGAGTATGAAAAAGGTGACTTAACTGAAGAAGAGGAATTCATGTTAGTCTTTCAATTACGGAGAGACAAAGTTGTTGATATCAAATTAGGTGATACTGTACCAAATATTTTCATTGTTTTCCAATCCGGTTTAACGATGTTTGTAAACGGTCGCCACGATATGTATGAGTGTTGGCAAGCTGGAGATGGTGCAGGATATTCTGGTGAAGAATGGCTAATAGTTGCAGCTCCTGAAGACGATATTGCTATATGGGCACCTGATGACTTTCAATAAAGGATATTTATATTAAGGATTATTAGAAATCGAAATATCAATCCTATAGACTTGGTAACTAAAAGAATAAAATAGATACAATAGGTAAGGTGAAAATTATGGTTTATTTACATACTTTTTTATTTCCAGATGAGGATAGAGAACTTAACTTTTTCTGGGACATAAAAAGAACGTGCTATGACTCGTTTTATCCATTTAAAATTTTATCAAGAAAAGGCTTAGAAAATATTGTTTTTGAGCCATTGACGATTTTGTATGGGGGAAATGGTTCAGGGAAATCTACTGCATTAAATGTGATAGCTGAAAAAACAGGAATCGAACGTGATTCTATCTATAATAAATCTAATTTCTTTCCTGATTACGTCAATATGTGTGTGATGCAGCTTAAGAATAACATTCCTGAAAATAGTAGAATTATTACTAGTGATGATGTATTTGACTATATGTTGAATATCAGGAATCTCAATGAGGGAATTGACCAAAAACGAGAACAACTTTTTGAAGAATATATTGATGCTAAATATTCCTATTTTCAGATGGAATCTATGGCGGATTATGAGAAGTTAAAAAAAGTTAACACAGCTAGAAGTAAAACTCAGTCCCGTTTTGTAAGGAATGAATTGATGGATAATGTGAGGGAGCATTCGAATGGGGAAAGTGCATTCAAGTATTTCACTGAAAAGATTGGAGATAACGGACTTTATATTTTGGATGAGCCAGAAAACAGTCTTTCTCCAAAACGTCAGATGGAATTGGTGCAATTTATTGAAGACTCTGCCCGGTTTTTCGGCTGTCAGTTTATAATATCAACACATTCTCCATTTCTTCTATCCATGAGGGGGGCAAAAATTTATAATCTTGATGAAAATCCTGTTAAGGTGGGACGGTGGACGGAACTAGAAAATGTTCGTACATACTATGAATTTTTCAAAAGACATGAAAATGAGTTTTGAGGTTGTTCAATATCATTGAATAATTTTTCATCACTTCCGAAATGGTAAAAGATTCAACGTTAGTTCATGGGTAATGTTTAACGGGTTTAGCTAGACACCTAGTTCTTGATGTTTGGGTAAATAAATAGTTGTTATTAGACAATTGGGCACTTCTCTGTAATACAGCAGAAAAGTGCTTATTTTAACTTACGCAAAGGCCTAAGTTGTTATTTTTGCGAATATGACAATATATATTACCAATAAAAAAATTTGTATTTATTGAAACGTTTTATACACCTGCTTTGTCTAACAACTAGAGAAAAGGAGGGGCAAGTTTTGTCAAATATTAAGAAAGTTCGGCGTGCAAAAAATGGTAATAATAAAGCTTTTCAGGAGTTAATAGAGGAAGAAAAGGTCAAAATGTATAAAATTGCCTACGTCTATTTAAAAAACGAAGAAGATACGCTTGAAGTTTTTCAAGAAACGGTATATAAAGCTTTTATTTCGATCAAAAACTTAAAAGAAGAAAGTTATTTTTCAACATGGTTGACTCGGATTCTCATCAACACTGCTTTTGATTATTTAAAAAGGAAGAAGAGAATTATTCCAATGGAAACAGAAATTTTAGAAAGTAGAATAAATCCATATTCTTCAAATGAAAAAGACCTTGATTTACTTCAGGCAGTCATGGAATTAGATGAAAAATATAAAACAGTGTTAATTTTACGATTTTATAGAGATTATTCTGTTAAGCAAATTGCTGAATTATTGAATGTTCCAGAAGGTACTGTAAAAACAAACATACATCGAGGTGTCAATTTGTTAAGAAAAAAGTTTAAGGAGGAATGTGTAAATGAGTAGCCAATGGCCTGATATAAAAAAAGCAATGGATAAAATACCTGTTCCAATGGATAAGTTGGATACGATTACTGTAAATACGATCAAAGAAAATCCCAGCAAAAAAAATTCGAAGAAGAAAAAGGCTCTCTATATGTTTAGTGCAGCAGTAATAACATTTGGATTGTTTATAGGTTCAGCAAGTATTTCACCGACCATGGCAAAAATCGCTTCTCAAGTTCCAATCATAGGCAATTTTTTTAATGAATTTAATGATGAAGGGTTAAGAATAGCAGGGGAAAAGGGCTTAACGCAAGTTATCAACCAATCTTCTAAGGATAATGGGGTTACCTTAACAATAAATGAATTATTTTATGACGGAACACGGCTGACATTGGGGTATACACAAGAGTCTTTGTTCACATTCGGTGAGCTTGAACGGCCGACAATTGAAGTGAATGGTAAGGATATTAATTTCAGCACTGGTTCTTCAGGACAATTTATTACACCCCAAAAATATCAAGGATACATAGAAATTCAACCTACTGAGGAACTGCCAGAAGAATTTGAGATTAAGCTAAAATTTGATGCTGTAGGTATTGTACCAGGAAAATGGGAATTTAAATTTCCTGTTCAGCAATCCAGTCAAGTTAAAGTTTTTAAGCCACAGGAAGTGAAAATTATTGAGCAGGCAGAGGTTAAACTTTCCTCTTTAAAACTAGGTCCAGCTGGGACTGATCTTTCAGTACAAGTAACTACGGATCAACAAAATAAAAAGCTCGATCCGTATATGTTGAATTTTTTTGTTTTAGATGACGAAGGGAATGTATTGGATAATGTTAAAGGTAGTGGTTTTGGTGATGAAAAAAATGGAAAAGAAGAAGCTCACCTTAATTACCTTTATAGTCCAATACATGAGAGAACAAAGAAAGTTAGAATTATTCCTTATACAACCCCATCTACAGATGGCACGGTGTCTATGCTTATAGAGAATCAAAGTTTACCTTTTGTATTAGATCAAGGTGATTTTGGTACGGTTCTTATTACTGATATAACCTATTTAGCAGATAAGATAATTGTACGGTTTGACGTTCAAAGTGATGTCTTTGGTAATAACCTTTCAAAAAATCCAATATCAATTTGGATGGAAGATGCTGATGGGAATAACTTATTTATGGAAGAAAAACCGTGGGCTGAAAAAATAGAAGGAAATAGTTTTAGGCAAGAATTTGTTAATAATGAGAAGGAAGGTTTACTGATTGCAACCTATAAACCTATTATGTATGAAGGCTTTGAAATAAAAATACAATAAATTATCTCATTCATACCTGTAAGTAAATGAGGAAACCGAAAGTATATTCATCTTAAGGAACATATAGGTTAGATATTTCAAAATCTAATATCGTTGTTGTCACAAAAATAGGTATTAGAAGAAAAAGTGATTTTCCGCTATATGGCGCAAGAATATAGTAAGCGCCATCCCGGATACCTTAAAAATAATAACTGTTAATAACCAGAAATGTACTGGTTGATCGCATATCGGGTGCTTATCTCTAATATGGTAAGCAGCCTTTTTTTGTAAAAAAAGATTGAGTTAATCGTCATTTTTTGAAATAATTGGAATCAAGCTAACGAGAGTTTATGGAGTAAAAACTTT
>NZ_JAEUFG010000053.1 GCF_018588585.1 Bacillus sp. SM2101 | reverse complement strand
CTAACAAGGCGGCATATTTAATAAGTGAAGGTGGAACACACAGCGGAACGACAGTTACAGGTATTGGGAAAGATAAGGTCGGTCAAATTTATTATCGTGCACTGACACAATATCTAACTGAATCATCTACATTTAGTCAGTTGCGCTCTTCTTTACTCCAATCTGCTACTGATTTATACGGAGAGAATGGCCCTGAAGTTGCAGCAGTTATAGCTGCATTTGATGCTGTTGGTGTAAATTAGTCAAGTTATGATAATGAATACTATATAAATAGACACTCGCCTTTACAAATGGCGAGTGTCTCTATTTATTTGTTGTTATTAGATATTTGAGATATTTTTAAAAGCATATTGTTCTTTAAGGATAGGTTAGTCCAAATCCATAAGGGAACAGTGGATCATAAGGTGTATCACCAACATTAATTGGAATTTGATCTTCTGAACGAGGCCAACTAAGTGGTAGCGTCCCAGTAAAATTATAATCTCCAAAGAGAACATCTGACACGCCATGACCCTCTGTTCCAGGAAGCCATGCAGCAATAAATGCATCCCAATTTGTTAGTTGATCAGTGACAATCATCGGTCTTCCTGAAACCAAAATAACTACGGTAGGTACACCCGACCTTTTGATCTTTTGAAGAGTTGCAATATCTGTTCTATCAAGTCCTAAATTGGTTGGTCGATCTCCATTACCTTCTGCATAAGGTGTTTCTCCAACTACAACTACAGCTACATCATAACTTGAGTCTAACCCTACACCTCTCTCATTATATGTAACTTCAGTATTTTGAGAAACGGTACTTTGAATACCTTCTAATATAGTTGTTCCAGGTGTAATATCTCCACTACTACCTTGCCAACTAATCGTCCAACCACCAGATTGATTCCCAATATTATTAGCATTTTTCCCGGCAACAAATATCTTATTTAAGTCTTTTGATAAGGGGAGAATACTATTTTCATTTTTAAGGAGCACAAGAGATTGTCTAACAGCATCTCTAGCGATATCTCTATGTTCTTGCGATCCAATAGTTGATGTTAATGTTCTATCAGTAAATGGTTGTTCAAATAAGCCGAGTTCAAATTTTTTCGTTAAAATTCTTTCTACTGCATCATCGATTCTCGAAATTAATACTCGACCTTCATCAACTTCTGTACGTAATGTATTTATAAATGTTATATAGTCATCAGGAACCATTACCATATCTATACCAGCATTTATGGAAGTTCGCACATCATTAGCATAATCGCCTGGTAATTGATCAATGGCTGCCCAGTCTGAAACAACAAACCCTGTAAAACCTAGTTCACCCTTTAAGACATCTGTAATCAGATATTTGTGCCCATGTAGTTTCTCTCCATTCCAGCTACTATATGAAATCATAACTGAACCAACACCTTTTTGAATGGAGTCAACAAATGGAGCTATATGGATGTCTCTCAATTCTTGTTCAGAAATGACAGTATCACCTTGATCATCGCCACCTAATGTACCTCCGTCGCCTACCCAATGCTTAGCATTAGCCAAAATAGATGAGGAATCACTTAAATTAGTACCTTGCAATCCTTCAATTATTGTAGAGTATGAGCTAGCAATTTCTGGATCTTCACCATAGCTTTCGTAGGTTCTTCCCCAGCGTTCATTTCTATTAACACATAAACATGGGGCAAACGTCCAATCAATCCCAGTTCCAGCTACTTCTTCAGCAGTAGCTTCACCAATCTGTTTTAATAATGTGGGGTTACGTGTAGCCCCTAGACCGATATTGTGTGGGAAAATGGTAGATCCATATACGTTATTATGACCATGAACAGCATCAATGCCATAAATAATTGGAATTTGAAGGTTTGATGATAGTGCAAATGATTGGTACTGATCATACATGTCAGCCCATGCTTCGGGTGTATTTGGCGTTGGGGCTGATCCACCTCCACTTAATAGAGATCCAATATGATACGTTGCTATATCGCTATCAGATTTTAAGTATCTTCTGTCCACTTGTGTCATTTGTCCAATCTTTTCATCTAATGTCATTCGTGAAATTAAATCAGCAACTCGATCTGGTATAGGTGCACTTGCATTTTGATATACTGGAACAACTTCTCCATTTGCAATATGATCAGTCCTGAACAATAATACTCCTATTCCAAGAAATATAATTGTACTTAGTATCATTATAAAAACATTTTTTTCTGATAACCTCTTAGTCAAATATATTACCTCCATCACTGTGTAATTTATTTTAGATAACATAGAAAAAAATTCATTAAATCTTTAAAGAGATACAGTACTTTAAACATCTACCAAACAATATATTCATTTAGAAGGAGGCGAAGTATGAATAGTAGAATACGATAGTTTTATTACAGTAATTGATGGTTATAGAACAAATAAATAAAATTGATAAGATATGTTTATTTAGCTGCTTGTAAGAAGTAGGTACGTCATAAGTAAATGTATGAATAAAATTATAATAGGAGTAGATGTTTAGTAAATATAAAACGTTAAACATAAGTTCAAAGAAAAAATATTTACCGTATAAATAAAGGAATAGGATTAGCTTATTTTTACCACCTCCAAAAGCTTTGTTTATAAATTCTTGCTTCACTTACGAAACCCTTTGACTTTAATTGGAGGAATTTGTCTTAATATAGATAATAGTTTAGTTAGTATTAAACGTAATCCATTGGTATCATGCTTAAATTTGAAGGTCTTTCCGAAGGGTTGCTTTCTTGCCAGGAAAGCTTGAATTTGGCTTTCTCCTTTTGCGACATCCAGTCTCATCACTGGATCCATACTGTATCACATCTCCTTTTAGTAGATTTGTCTGTAGCCTCTGTCTATCTTGTAGTGCCATAGCTTCACTTGTTATGCGGTGTCTATGCCCGGGATCAAGTCCCACTGGCGCTCACGTCCTACCCCGACTACCTAAAGAATAGCCTATAAAAAGAAGGACAACCAGATAAAATATTGATCTGGATGACCTTATAATGCGATATGGGGCTGTTTTAAAGTATAGAGTCATCTTGTTTGCACTAAATAGAAGTTTTACCAGGTAATACAAGGGAGAAAGGACAACATACTAATGAGAACAATATGTAACCTCCCTGTTCCGTTCGTGAAAGGAGGGTGATCAGGGAGGCTGGCGGAAGGATCTTATTAAATATGGTATGACAATTATGAATAATAAGTATGTATAGATGTGCTAGGTAATTTACATCAATTATCTATTATTATGTTGCTGACTTATGTTAATATTTACAAAAACAAAATTCCCATTTTAAGTAATAGTTGTTTATAGTTATTTTCTTGTCAAACTAACGTTTCCCGTTTGCTTAACGAAAAAATTAATAGCTTGTTAATTTTAAATTATTTATTTAATTCTTCAGTGAGGATGTTGATGGCTCGTAACACTTCTTCAACATTCTGTTTGTCATTCAATTCATTTCTAGCGTGAAGTAACACTGGTCGAACGGACTCAACTGAACGCCCGAAATTATACATCCATTCGTATCTGGGAACCATCCAAGTATGAAAATGATGGGTGGTGTCTTCATTGTAAAAATAATAGACGTAATCAATCCCTAAAGTTTCCCTTTGGGCTTTTCTTATCCTTGATAAAACGTTTATGTAGTCTAAACTCTCAGACTCGGTTAATTCATCAAAACATTTGATGTGTCTTTTAGAGGCTAATATTATTAACCCTCTAATAGGATAAGCAACATCTTGATGCGCGTGAAAGTGCTCTGTTTCAATAACCACACCACCGTCTGGCTCAATTAATCCACTTGTTAATGCACAGCTAAGACACTCAACTTCTACTGTTTTTCCGTTTGATAAGGTTATTTTTCTCAAGCTTTTTCTCCCCCAAAACAAAAATTTATAAAGTTTCTGTATTCCAGATAACAACTCAGTTAGGTTAAAGGAATATGTTTTATACCTTGAACTTAGATAACCTAAGTGTAAGGGTTCGACACTTGGAATTAAATTTCCTTTTATCAAACTTCGTTTCTCGATGAGGTTATCCAGAAATCATGATGAAACCTAAACCAATAAACTAATAATAAGGGGATACGAGGTACTCCTTTTTGTTTTGTTCTGCTGATCTTCCACAATATGGCGCATTTCTCTAAGAGATGCGCCTTTATTTATGATTGGGGCGAGCATTGTTGAATAACAATACATGATGAAAGGGTGTAACTAGTATCCCCTTTTTTAGTAGTTTATTGGTTTTGATCTTTCAATGCTGTTTTAATCATTATTGTAGGGCTGGGTTTATTTTCTATGTTATTACACAGGTTCCTTTTAAAATGGTATTTTATGTTGGATTTTAAGAGATAAATCTAAATTGCCCTGAAAGACGCATTTCTGTTTATGTTAAAAATGCTCCTCATGCATTTAGAAATAAATTGAAACCTTTAGGATAATAATCCGTATTAAAATCATCACGTCTCTGAAAGAAGCTTAATTAATTCATGTATCATCAAAAAAGTTTAAGGGGTGCCGAATGAAGAAAAGCTTGTTTATTATGTTCATTAGTTTTTCGCTTGTTCTAAGCGCGTGTTCTGAAGAGAACTCTACAAAAAAAGGAAATGAATTTTCGGAAAAATCAGAACTGGATAGAAAATTAACAGAAGAAAGTATTACATTAGATGAAGTACAAGATGTAAGTCAAGATTCAGACAACTTAGATTTATATAGCGAATTGGACAATACTGTATCTCGCTACGAAAAATACTATAATTTTTCAGGCGCCGTGTACGTAGGTATAGAAGGCGAAGAAATATACTCTAAAACTTTTGGGAAGGCTGACTATGATAAAGATATCCCTAATACCTTAGATACGAAATTCATAATGGCATCAGTGACTAAACAATTTACAGCCGCAGCGATATTATTACTAGAAGAAAGAGGATTGCTTGAGATTAATCATCAAGTTACAGATTATTTACCTGGAGCTACTCAATGGGAAGGAATTACGATTCATCACTTATTATCTATGTCATCTGGAATTGTAAATACCGATCATCAAAAATTCGCTGAAAAGTTTTCTGAATTTATTGATAACGGAGGGAGTTCTAGGTCTAACTTTACTTCGTTACCAACAACAGAAGAGGCCATTGGTATATATAATGACATTCCCCTTAACTTTAAACCTGGTGAAAGATATGAATATAGTAATTCGAATTATATAATATTAGGATTGATCATAGAACAAATCTCGGGGAAAACATACGAAACTTTTTTAGAAGAAAATATTTTTGGACCTTTAGAGATGTTGAATTCAGGTTCTAGTGTTGACTGGGACATTCAAGAAAATAAAGCTCTTGGCTATGAAAAAATATCTTCTAAAAATGATGTTTATCCTACTCCGTATAATGAGTATTTTTTTTATTCTTCTGCCGGTGGTTTGTATACAACTGTGAATGATTTAGTAATATGGGATAGAGCATTATATTCTGAAAAACTACTTAAAAAAGAGACAATAAATAAGATGTATGCTCCTTATACTAAGATCCCGTCTAATTCCTACTATGAATCTGGATTTGAATATGGGTACGGGTGGCGTTCGAAAGGAAATATTGTTGAACATGCAGGGCACTTACCAGGATATTTAGGGAAGATTTATCGTGAGCTTGATTCTGAACTTGTCATTATTATCTTAAGCAATAATGAATATTTAGGCGGAGGTAAAATCAATAGTTTAACAAATATCCTAACTAAAATTGTTAATAATAATGAATGAAATATAGAAGGTAATATAGTGAATAAAATTGAATCAAAGAGAGTAGAAATAAGAAGTTAAACAAGAAAAATATTCTACATGTGATTCACAATAATGTAATATTACTCTAGTAAGACCTTATTTTTAATATTAGCTATTAGAACCTATGATGATCTTCCACAATATGGCGCGTGTCTGAAAATAGAAACGTGTCTTTTCTTTTAATAAGTTGAATATTTACTGGAACTATTAATATTTCAGTCTGTGAGTTGAAGAACCTGAGTATTATAGAAAATAAAATATTTTGGGGAGGCGAATTTTATGGATGGGGATATTTTCAACATATTATCCATTATTGTTACTATATTGTTTGTTTCTATTGCTGTTTTTCAGGTGTTACTTGCAATAGGGTTGCCGTTAGGCGAATTTGCGATGGGTGGATTTTATAAAATTTTACCGAAAAAATTACGTATTGTAAGTGCTATAAATGCTGTCATCCTTTTGTTTATGGGAATTGTTTTTTTACAGCATACTGACTTGTTAAATATATTTAATTTTTTACCTACAAATATTCTAGTTTGGGTAATAACAGTTTATTTGGGCTTAAATACAATAGGAAATCTAATATCCAGAAGTAAAAAAGAAAGATACGTAATGACACCTTTATCAAGTATTGCATTTATATTATGTTTAATGGTTTCTTTATCATAGGGTAGAAGATTATCACATTTATATAATGACATGCTTTGAAAAATATTATGATATTTAACAATTTGGCGCAAGAATATAATTATTAAACTAATTGGAAAAGAAAAATAGAGTTCAACTGCTAGTGTGAAATATAATTGTATAAATATCGGGAGGGAAATGTATTGAAATATACTTGTCCATGCTGCGGCTACATAACCTTAAATGAAGAACCGCCTGGAACATATGAGATTTGCAGTATTTGTTTTTGGGAAGATGACCTTGTTCAATTTAATGATCCTGATTATGAAGGTGGAGCAAATATACCTACACTAAGACAAGCACAGAGAAATTATTTAAAATTTGGGGCTTGTGATGAACTATCTATAAATTCTGTAAGGGAACCTTTGATAGATGAAATCAAGGATTGCAATTGGAAAATATTATCTCAAATTAAGTAATGAAATTCATTAAATAAAGAATTATTATATCTTCCGCAATATGGCGCAAGAATATAGTAAAGGCGATCCTGAGTACCTTAAGGATAAGTCTATTAAGAATGGGCACCAGGTAATTTGCGAATCTTATAATACGATATGGCGCGCTTATTGAATAGAGCGCCTTTCTTTTCTTTAATCAAATAATTAATTAAGAATATTGATTATCTAGCGAACTAATATATATTAAGCTTTGGTAAATGGGGGTTATGTATGTATTTTTAATAGAAAAATATGTAAAAAACTATAAATGTAATGTTGACATTACATTTGTCTCTTTATATAATCTATTTATGTAAGGTGCACATTACATTTTTGTGAGGTAAATAACAATGAAACATGGAGTACGTAATTGCGTAAAGGAGTATAGGAAGAAAAAAGGTTTTACACAAGGTGAATTAGCTGAGAGAATTGCTGTTACTCGACAAACGATTATTGCCATAGAAAAACAACGCTATGAACCATCTATAGGAACAGCTATTAAATTAGCTACTGTTTTAGAGTGTTCTCTTGATAAGTTATTTTGGATTGAAGGAGAGTAATGGAATGAACGTAACGTATCGAACAAATTTTATTTTGCGAATGGGACTCCCACTATTATTGTATTTTTTCATATTTACAAATCACTCAAACTCTAAGTTAACATTAATTCTTGCGGTTTTTTCAACTATCCAAGTGATTACCTTCGGTGTAGACATTCATAAAAAGGGAAAATGGAACAAAATTAATTTTCAGCATGATCAGCGTACACGTAATAATGCTTTCTTCGCAGGGTATATTATTTATTGGATGACGATTCTCTTTTTACTTATAGGAGCTTTTTTGATAAAGAACTCGTTTATTTCTATTTCATATCTCAATCTTATTAGTTACAGTATTATACTTGGTTTTATATTTAGATGGATTATACGTGATTATCTGAATTACAGTGGAGCGATTGAAGAATAAGTTTAGTTGTAGATTTACATATAGATTTATCACGGAAGGAAATAATGGGAGCAGCTTATTCAACATAATGGCGCTTATGATGAACAACCTGAAAATTCTGTAAGAAAACCAATGTTAACATTCCGAGATTGTTAGAATGATCAATATGAAACTATTATAGGAGATTCCTAAAATGAAAATGAACTATTTAATCTTACTTTTAACGTTCATCTTTATGGTTGGTTGTAGCAACTTAGAAGATGCATCCATTACAGATGCAAAAACAGACCCACAAGAAGCAACCACAGCTGAAACAAATAAAAATAGCGAAAAAGAAGAAACTATCACTACGGTTGTTGATGAACAAGAAGTAGAGGAAACACCAACCCAACCAAATAATGACCAGTTCTCAGGATACAAACTTATTGAAGTTGATGGTGGTGATTCGTCTGGATATCGTGAACCTAACGTCGTCGTAGACATTGGTTACGGTGACCGTAAATATTGGGCATTTACTAATGAATACGGGCAACTAGTACGTGTCATTGCTGACGAAATCATTATACAAAATGACAGTAACGAGCCTGTATTATCGTCTGGCAGATACTATTCTGATGAGGCAAAAGTTCCTGGCGTCGAAAGTGACGTTTTAGATGAAGGACATATAATTGCTGATTCTCTCGGAGGGGTATCGAATGCTTACAATATTACCCCACAAGATAGTACACTCAACCGACATGGTGATCAAGCTTATATGGAAGACGTGATCCGTAGCGCAAGTGGAGCTACTAATTTTGAAGCAATTATCATCTATCCGAATACGGAAACGCAGATTCCTTCAAGTTATCAGTACACCTATACTTTAATGGGTAACGAGATTGTTAATACATTTGACAATGTGAACCCTGATGAAGTAAACTCATCACTCGGTTTAACAGGCAGTGAGCCTTCCGATTCAACTAGTTCAAACACAAACGGTGATATTTCTAATGTTGATACAAACGGTAATGGACAGGTGACGATTAAAGAAGCAAAAGCTGCAGGTTTCAGTATGCCAATAACGAGTGATCATTGGTTATACCCCTATATGCACGATGCTGATAAGGACGGTATGGTAGGTGAGTAAGCTCCTAGAACTTTGAGGAAAAATAAATGAACAATGGAGCATTTTCCTCGTTGGACGATTCATAACAATTTGCGAATTGGTGTCTGTACAGGAACAATTGAAGTCATCTTATGAAGTCATCATAATTTATTTGGTGAGGATATAATTATTATTCACTAACGGAAGCTTTTAGTTCAATAACGATCTTCAACTATCTAACGCTCATCTGAAATAAAGATTAGCGTCTTTTCTATATGTTAATATTTACTTCTAATAATTCCTTTCATATAATTAGATTGGTAAATTAATGAATGTAAGTTTGATATTGTAAATAATTTATATTACATGGGAAAAGC
>NZ_JAEUFG010000052.1 GCF_018588585.1 Bacillus sp. SM2101 | reverse complement strand
TGGGATAACGGTTAGTAGTATTTTTTTAATAATCTTCACCTACTATTCTTGATAGTAATATTCAATTAACATGCCCTTTATCTTAAATACCAATTATTTCAAAACCACTCAAATCTTACAACAACTTTTTTAAACATAATAAAAGCGCACTGTTAGATCATCGCGCCATATTGTTGAATAACAATTTTCTGATTGACCTTTAGTAAGATAAACTAATAAGCTCACTTACCATTTAGTTTGGTTATTATTTAATAGTATTTTAGGTAATAAAATAAATTGATTTACGCATATCCTATTTTTATCAAACTACATATAAAGATTTTGTTTTATAATAATTTAAAAGTTGAGGTGGATTCATTTTGAAATGCACTTGGAGCTTATCTGAGTATGAAGATCCAAAAATGTACGATCTTGAAAATAATAAATATTACGAGCTACCACTACTATTTTCTTGGGCAAAAAAGCTAAACATTAAGGAGCAAACAATTATAGATTTAGCATGTGGTACAGGAAGAATTACGATCCCTTTTGCAGAAGAAGGATATCAATTATTAGGGATTGATATCCATGAAGGAATGCTTCATGAAGCCAGAGAAAAAACAACTAAAAATTTATCGGTAAAATGGATAAAACAAGACTGTCTAAATTTTAAAATCAAAACTAAATCCCCTTTTATTTACATGGTAGGATATGCATTTCAACACTTTTTAACTAATGATCACCAGGATCAATTATTTAAATCAGTACATCAATCTCTCTCCGATGATGGGATTTTTATTTTTAACACCCGTTTTCCTTCTGTTCAAATGTTAACTCAACCTACAACAAAACAATGTTGGCGAACTTTTATCGACAGAAAAAAACGAAGATGTAATATCTATACTGAAATAAGGTTTAATCCAGTTTCACAAATACAGTATCTTCGAATCACACGAGAATTCCTTACAAACAACATAATAGAAGAGGAAAGAATATCAACAATTGATTTACGTTATACTTACCCGCAAGAGCTAGAGAGAGCCCTCCAAATGAACGGATTTAAGTTACTTCATATGTACAATGGTTGGGATAGAAAAATACTAGCATCTGAATGTTCCACAATAGTTGTCATTTGTCAAAAGGCATGACATTTCAAAACACATAACTTGAAATATCCTAATATGTTTAACTTCAATAAATCCAAAAACATATTACACACTTTTCAGCATATATAGATTATAGAAATAATTCTATGAAAGGATTGATTAAAAATGGCCCCTGCTGTAATAACTGTCTCCTTAACATTGCCTCAAATTATTACTTTATCTAATCAACTCATTAAGTTAGACACGTCATTCATTATTGAAAATGTTCAGTCGGTTGATGGAACCCTTTCCCTTAAACGATCCACTAATAATGGAGATTTTATATTCTTATGTACTTACAGTATAAATACAGACTCTATCAACGAATTATCACTAACTCCCAACTTAACTTGGGTTGATCAACCTAGCCCAGGTTCTCATGTTTATGAGGCTTCTGTGACTCTTAGCCAAGCTTCACTAAACAATTTTGGATCACGATCTTTAAATGCAATAGTATTTGATGATACTAAAGTGCCAAAGCTCTTTTGTGCTCAAGAAAAGTAAATATTAATGATGTAAACAAAAGATTTTTCTGTCAAATTCATTCTTTGTATTATAACCAGACAATACTTTGATAAAATTTTATAAAGGCTTTAACAGTTTCCATTGAGGTTACTAAAATATCTTATTTAAACACCATTGCTCAAAATATAATGAAAAAGGCTTTTCAGGTAGTTCTAAATCAAAAAATTATTAAAGTGATGTAAATTTCCTAATACAAGCTGATTACATATAATTTACCTACTATACTCTATAGATATAAGATCCTTCTGCCAACTTCCCTGGTCATCCTCCTTCTATGAACGGAACAGGGGGGGTACATATTTTTCTCAACTATATGTTTCTCTTTCTCCCTTGTGATACCTGATTAAACCTTGTCTTTAGTACAAATAAATGATGCTATATTTCTTAACAACGCCAAATTGTATTATGAGATCAACCTATTATTTTTTCTAGTTATCTATTATTAACAGATAATATCCTTAAAGTATAAAGTAGGCAAGATAGCCTTTAATATCTTCTTGCGCCATATTGTTGAAGATAAGCACAACAAAAAGGGAGTAACTTGTACTCCACTTTTTGATTAGTTTATTGGTTTCGGATTCATATCTACTTTAGGATAACCATATTTATGACCTGCTATTACATTTGAATATCCTAGGATATCTTTTAATTTAAACTCATATAGATAATCATCTGTAAATGTTTCGACTATCATATACCCATAATCTACTTTTGCACTTTCTCCCCTTAATGCAGCATCAGAAATCCAAGGATAATCTCTATTGAGAAGATTAGAATTAAACGCATATATCACCAAAGCCTGCTCATGATGATAGCCTGTCTTTAAATCTTTTGTAGGATCATAACTAATCCAAGATGATTGTAGCAATTTTTCAGATGTACCATACCCATCATCTACATACGATACATATACATAATCTTTTCCTAAGTTGTACCTTAAATCATCGAATACTGGGAGAGCACTGATATCTCCCCTTAACTGAAGAATATCATAATCTGTATAGTCCATCATCCTCATGATTGTCACTATAGCTTGCTCTCTTGTAATATTTTTAAATGGCATAAACTCTCCATTTGACCCTTTCATTAAACCTATAGTATAGGCAGCACTGACAGCGGGGATTGCCCATTCATTAATCTTATCATAGTCTGCATATCCCATTTCTTCTTCTGTAGCGTAGATTAATATACTAGTTCTATGAACTGTGTTCATCAACATTTGAGCTGCTTGTTCTCTCGTAATGAAACTATCTGGAGAGAAAGTTGTCTCTGTTGTACCGTTTATACTCCCCATTATATAAGCTAGTTTTACATGATCTAAGTCGGTGTCATCAAATGGTTGATCGATTGTCACATATTCTAGTACTTTACTCTTAGACCAAATATGCTCATAACCGGTCATTTCTAATTCCATAAATGCCGCATTTACCAATAACTCCGCAAACTCTTCTCTCGTAATTGGATCGAAATACTTCGATTGTAATCTATCTGGTACGATGCCCATGTCAATTCCTCTTTGAATCGTTTCCTTTGACCAATCATTAGGATAATCTCCTGATTGTGCAAACACTGATATAGAAGGAAGTAATAACATCAATGATAAAATAACTACTAACGTTTTCTTCAACATAATTAACCCTCTCTTTTTCGATGTAATATCGCTCTGAAATTCTTTTACAATATCAAACTTACATTCATTAATTTACCAATCTAATTATACTGAAAGGGTTTGTTAGAAGTAAATAATAACTAATAGATTAATGCCTTTTACCCTTTTTACCTATAGTTGTCCTAATCAATATAGCCATCAAATGAAAAATGACGCTATCTTTATAAAAGATTTGCGCCAAATTGCCGAAGATGGTTAACTATGTTTTAAGCTCAGGTCTTCTAGAAAATTCCCTTTTAATAGTACATCCTTAGTTTTCATTGGTTATCCTTTTTATTTCACCAATTGTAAAATTAATGATAAATTGAATTTTCTTTTCAGATATATAGCCTTGAAAATACTTCTCAATCTCCCAAGCTAACATCATTGTAGTATGGTCAACATAAAGTAGATTAAAATCTTCTCTATAATCTTTCTCAATAATATTGATTTTCTTCTCATTTAATAGTGTTCTATACGAGTCAAAAATAAATTGAATTAACTCAGGTTCGTAAATATCCTGTAATAAGATAGTTATATCTCTCAGTGGTGAGCCGAGAGCCGCCCACTCCCAGTCAATAAAACTAATTTGGTCTTCATAATAAAATATGTTTTCTAAATGAGTATCACCATGCGTTAAAACTAAAGGGCTTTTTACCTGATAATTATTTATTTCTAATTGTTCATAGGCATATTTTATTGTTTCTACCCAATCCAATTTTGCCCATTGGTGCTGGATAATTAATTTATTTATTTCATCTATACACCAATTACGCCATTCATAATTCATTTGGTGTATAGGTAACTCGTTCCTTGCTACATCAAGTTTCAAAGTATGTAGGGCTAATAACCTTTGTAAAATTTGTTCAATGAAATCCTTTTTATTATTGAGAGATAAATTTTCAAAAACTACTTTTAAAGGAGATTCAAGATCATACATAAGAATGGCTTGAGGATAAGAACTCCATATTTCAACTAATTTACTAAATGGTTTAATAAGGTTTTCTAACTTTTCATATATATGTACCTCATTATTTCGGTCATGTGCAAACTCCTTATATATGTAATTCTTTTTTCTATCCTCTCCACCCAACACTTCAATTCTATAAATATTTCCTGCATATATACCTTCTATTTTTTCTTGATTGAGTATCTTCCACCTTTTTTTAGTTATTCTTTGTTCTAAATATGTCAAACAAACCTCCCCTTTCTCAAGTAACAATCATAATAGGTGTTGTTCAACAATTCCTTCTATACATAAAGTTTAACAAAAATTATTTCAACTTATTTTAATTTTCATAAGGATAGTTTTTCAATAAATGATTCTAAGATAAATAATGGCGCTTATCTTTCAGATTAGCACCATTTTCTTATTATGAGGTCAACCAGTTCATTTCTGATTGACCTATTTTTAATAGGTATTATTCTAAAGCTAGTCCGAATATGCTACTACCTTCTTGCGCCATATTGTTGAATAACATTTTCTTGTTCTCCAATAGTAAGATTAGCTTATTTCTTAACTAATGGAATAAATAATCATTGTGTTCTGTAAAAATAGTCTAAATAATACAAAAATACACAATATTCTAGAAGGACTTACATTTTTTTTGAAGAATATATAATTTTAGAATTTAAAAATTATTAGGAGGTGTTATTCAAAATGAAAAAGCTATTATTAGTTTCGGCACTAACTTTAACTTTAATTGGATCAGGTTTATCTGTTGCAAGTGCTGACCATAATCCACCATTGTGCACTAGCACAGGTACTTGTATACAACCATAACTATACATAGGGACAAGAGCATGTCAAATGATGGCATGCTCTTATTCATCTTATTTTATAATATGTTTACTTAATAAAAGCCACAATAATCCATAATATAATTGCGATTATAAGGTATGAAATTGTTCTTATTACTCGTTTTTCTGAGACGGATAGTTCGTCCCATTTCCTTTTAAACGCCATCTAATCACCTCAGTATCACTTGTGTTTCCTTAATAGGGAAATTCCAGATAGTCTTTACTAGCCTCTTGTGCCATATTGCTGAAAATCTGTTTGATTATTATGAGAATTGAAGTTTAACTCAAGAGCTGTCAACAAGACAACTGTAAAACTAATAACCTACAAGTATTTTAGCACGGATTAATAACTGTATTTCCCAAATTCAATCGTAGCTCTGTCATGACCACTAAACCAAACCATTAAATTTGGAGTCTCTAGAGAATTATCAATTGTTCCGAATCTAAAATCCATACCGAGCCAACCATGATATTGATCTTCCCTAGAATCATAATTACCACTAGCATATAATTGAGCCTTTTCCTTGTCCTTCCACAATGAAACGTATGGATAATATTCTTCATCAGAAAATTCAACTGCAGCTCTCATTACAAGCACTTCGGTAGAGGTAAGATTGTCATCGATATTAGGGACATATACGACAAATTCATTTTTTCGATTTTTTGAGTGGGTTGAGATGATTTCATATTTGAATGGAGGGAGCTCTAACATTTGATGAATTAATGAAAGTTCACTTAACTTATATTTAGTTTGTGAGTTTTTTTGTTCAACCTCTAATGTTTTGACATATTGAGAATTCACTTCATACTCAGAGGTCATTAATTCTAAGCGATCTTTCATTTCTCCGTTTTCTTTTTGCAAATGGTAATATTCATAAAACATCCAAGCTATTAAACAAATAGAAATTGTAAAGAATAGTTTCACCAGCTTTCTTTTATTCATATAAGTTCCTCTCCCTCTTTACTAAACATATTCAGAGTAAAAACAATAGCGTAAATTCTCTAATTAATTTAAAATTCATCTTTGCAAAATAGAACACTTTTATTGTTCCTAGAAAGCGCCATTGGAAAAGGATAGTTTTTACTAATTATTTAAGGTTCATTGGTTTACTTGTATTTGTCCTTTACATCTTTTTTTAGTTTGTTAAACCTTCCATACTCATCACCAAAATATTCAAGGTCTTTAATATCTTCATATTTTTCTACCTTTTTCTGTTTTTTAGCTTCTTCCTGCTTTGATAAGTCATACTTTCCTTGAAACATGCCAACAATTACATATCCATGACTAGTTGAACTTTCTCTTAACAAGAGTACATAATTTCCTTTTTCATTTACAAGGTTATATCCTTCAATAGAAACAAATTGATCATTCTTAAAATAAGCTGGCTCAAAAACAGTAATTATATCTTTCTTATTTTTATCTCCTTTATAAACTTTTTTTATTTCAATTTCTGATTCTATTGTTGTTTGAACTAAATGACCGCCTTTGAAGAAATCTTTCTGGTCACGCTCTCCAGTATATTTCCCTTTAATTATTAAGTCAGCATATTCTTCAACTTCAGTGATGTCATCGTATAAGTCAAAGTCTGCCATTGATTTTACCACACTCGCATTATCGTTTACTAAAACGGTTTCTTCCTTATCAGAAACACCATTAGTAGATTCTCCTACACTATTACAGCCAGATAATAATATGGGAGATAACATAGTTAATATAGATAGTGATTTTATTAATCTCATTATATTCGACCTTTCTCTATAGATAATTATTAATCAGGATACTTCCATATCTGTTGTAGTAAAAATCTTCTAATTAGTCATAAGTTTAATTGATTTCTTATAAGTTGCAGTTAGGACAGTTATAAAAATACTAAGTAAACCGAGAATACAGTATATACTAGTAAAATAAGGTAATCCAGCGTCCCCTCTAATAAACGCAATCGTCGAAGTAACACTAGAAATTGTTTTACTTATTGCCTCTTTATACATGGCACCAACTCCATAGATGATCACTTTTTCCAGTATCCAAGGAACTATGCTTACCAGTAACCCCACTTTATATGGCTTTGAGAAAAACTTTCTCACAAAGATCCCTGCACTTAGATATGGTATAACAATCAGAAAAAAACCAATAAATATTCCTGAAAGCCTCCAATCCTGGTCAATGGATCGTTGAAAGATCAACACAAAAAGTGTGGCTGACGCTAAATAGGTTAGTATATAAACTATAATCACTATTGTCCAACCAACAATTATATCCCCTATAGATGCTCTATTCATCTTTAACCCCCACAATGTATACTTTAATTATAATAACTTTTCCCTATGTATCCATATTTCTCCTAATGATTTTACACTATAGAACTAACAATTTGAACGTGAAAAAAGCAAACAAATAGAGACGCTTTTCAGTATTATTTCTGAAAAGCGCCATATCGTGGAATAACATTTAATTAGTAAAATTTATTACAAGACCCTTTCAATTCATTGGAGAAATTTTTCGATGTGGGGGTCGAATGTCATTTTGTCCCCTTTAAGTTATTGTCACATATGCTTGTAAAACTCTAAAAAAGAAGAGATTTAAACTCAATTATTTTAGGCTCTGTTAAATTTTAATGTTGATAATTGAAGAAAAGTTAGAGGAAACCTTTCCTCTCTTCTTATTCAACGAATGCGTTAGTTGAACCACAGATACATTCGTTGAACTTAAATATTTTTACATAATGAAATAATTAGTTATTAACACTAAAATTATCGCCCCAACAATAAAAGCACCAATGTGAATTAAAATCTTGTATCTCAGCTTAATTTTTACTAAGAAATATAACTTAAATGTGAAAAAAATCACAACTAAGTCAATAGGTGTTTTAATTAATGAAATAATGAGTTTATTATCAATTTGGAAGGTTTTATAGATAAACTCCCTAACAAAGTAATTATTTGCTAAACCAATAATAGAAAAAACTACTTGATAAACAAAAAACTTAGAGGGGTTCATGCAATTCAACTCCACCATATTAAACCTTGTCAATAGTATTATTACCCACTCTTCTTCAAGTAACCTAAATAATTTTCTGCTTTCTTAAGAGCTTTATCAATATTTTTTCAGACCCAAATCTTATCAAACCATTTTTCATAGATACCAGCTTTTGAAGCCTCGTATTGTATTTTCCCTCCCAAAGCGGGAGCCAAGAACCTGTAGCTGATACTAGATTATTGCGCCATATCGTAATATAAGGTTAGCCAGTATGAACTGCCCCCTGTCTACTAGACAGGGGCAGTTCATTCCCTGGTTGACCTATTTTAATTGATATTAATCTAAAGGTATCCGGGATATCATTAACTACATTCTTGCGCCATATTGTTTAATAAGAAAGCTTGATATTGATAGACAAAGCGAGCACAGCTCGCTAGTGTCTATTGTTTTACTTCCTCATATGAGGTAATTGGGAAGATTTCCTCAAATACCCAATCAGGAGTTTTCCAAGAAACTGTATCCGTTTTTCTAGGGAAATGCACTTGCACATCCACATCTCTAACATACCACTTATTTAACTCTATCCCTTCTGGAAGGTTGGTTCCAGAAGTATATTGAATGTACTGTGTGCCTCTTACTCTTACTCCAGTATCACGACCCTTCTGCACACTATGGTACATTGTAATATCAGTAACAAAAATATTCTCTGAAACTACTTTGTTATTTTTGGTTTCCTGAACTAACTCGTTAAAAAATTGAGGCAATTCATCTCGTGTATAACTTACCCCATTGTAAGTTTGGCCACTCCGATAATAATAAAGGATGTCTTTTATCCAAGTATCATCAATTGTTAGGTAATCACGATTATAAAATTTGTCCATATACCCTATTACAACATTTACCTTATTATCAGTATGAGGTTCCGATAAATCTTGATATTTGGTAGGATACCGTTCAAAATGATTAACTTCAGCTAAAGAATCAAAAACATCATGATCAACAGGATAATTACTTAATCTCTCCAAGTCTGCTTCTTTATCAACCCAAGACTCTAACTCTTCTTTAGAATAATCATGGATTGATTTTTCTCCTTTAAAAGTTTCTAACAAATTATCTAAATCTGGTGATTTAGCTTTAGCACCTAGATAACGAGTTAACATGACTGATGCTTGAGCTCTTGTTGCTAGACCAGCAGCATCAAAAGTTCCATCCGAACGACCACTCACTATACCAGAACCATTCGCTAATGCTACGTATGGTTGATCAGATTGGTTTAACTCTCTTTGGTCAGTAAAAGGTAGGTTAATAAAGTCCAGTTGCTCAAGACCAGCTAATACTTCTTTCCATTGTAAACTTTCTTTCGCTAACCCTCTTGCAATCATTTTGCTCATTTCTAATCTAGTGATTTCTAGGTTAGGATTGTATCCATCAGGATATTCACTTGGTACAATCACACCCTCTTCTACTAATCCATTAATATAAACTTCAG
>NZ_JAEUFG010000051.1 GCF_018588585.1 Bacillus sp. SM2101 | reverse complement strand
TTTTCTATGAAAACTCCTGAGGTACCAAGCCCAACAAAATTGTTATCAAGTGATAAATCTACTGTTTGAGCTGCTAAAAAAATCTTCATTACTTCTGGTCCCGGTGGCCCTTGCATTCCCATTGGTCCCGGTGGCCCTTGAGATCCCTGTTTCCCTGGAGAGGCAAGAAAACGACAATACACAATATGATGTGTTTATCGATATTGAAATTTATAAAAAAAATGAAAATGGACTCAAGAGTTGGTATAAAGATACTTTAGAATATAGCGTTAATTTTGACCAGGGACTTAAATTTGAGTTGAAAAATTATCAACAAAATGGCTGGGATTAATAAACAAATGCTTATGTAAGGTATTCAATTAAAGGAAACAATTGTTGCATAACAGTTAATTTTACCCCAACCTAAAATAGGAAGGGGTATGAGTGTATAAAGTATTAAAATGTAACATTTCCTTATTGCGGTGATGACAATTTCGTAGGTACAACTCCTTAATTGACACATTTTCTATTATGTTTCATATAACTACTTTAGCCCTCATAACAAGAGTCTTGGTACTTAGACCATGTAACAGCGTTTAAGTGCAAGAAAAGAAATAAGAAAAGTATATACTTTACGGAACCCTGTTTTCTGGTATACATTCTTCTTCAGGCTTCATTTCCACCAGGTTAAAGGTAGCCGGGATATCCTTAACTACATTCTTGCCCCATATTGTCGAAGACTCGAGCCCCTTTTCGAATATTAATAAATGACAAAAAGATTAACTCAAAAGAAGAGAAAATTAAAGCTACATGGGGAAAATAAGGTAAAAATAATCGAGGGTGATATGACTTATGAAAAAAAGCCTTTTAATATTAATTACCTTCTTAACTCTATTCTCTCCCGTCCAAGCTGAAACCGTAACTGAAAATGATGTACAGTTGCGTGATAACGTGATTCACATTTTGCTTTATCCCTTAATTGCAAAGGAATTGGAGAAGCAGTATGGCAAACCCCAACAATTTATGTGCCATAAAATTATCAGAATTGAAAAGCTACCCACAGGCACTTATATATTTAATGTTACTGTGCAGCTAATAACATTTGAAGGTGCTCACAGTCCTCCCAATGATTTAGTGACAATCACTCTTAGTAATGAAAAAACCCTAGAGTGGAATACTATTGATTTCAAACGAAAAAGATTAAAGCCAAATGAAATACCACCTAAATGCGATTGAAATAAGGTGTTTAATTAGTCCTACTGACGGACCTATATGTAATCCTATATGTTAGGTAGTCCTTTCCTACTGGAACCGAACCACCATTCCTCATTATGAGAAGTACGGTGGCATCTCTTATATTGCCCTCACTTCTTAGTACATTTCAAGTGAGGGACCTTTAATCAATAATTGATATTTTTGCTATTATGTTTCATTAATTTTATAATCTAATATTTTGCTATATAATAAATGATAAAGATTCTATAACATAAAAAATACATGTTTGGAACGATTAATATTGGAAATCTTAGCATATATTGTATTTCCTGTACTTTCGGTGATACCTGTGATCATCATTTACTTGATAGGAGAGTTTTTCAGAAAGAAACGATCCGTTTAAGCTAAGCTTCTTCATGTGAACGCCCTCCATTCTTGGGGCGTTTTTTGCTTTAGTAACCACAATGCTTATTATGTTTCATAAAATTTTCTGGAAAGAGTGTTTATTTTATTCTCATGATTCACCATTCATCATAAAATAATTATTACTTAATCTTTCAAAAAAGGAGTTTATTATATGCCCATTGCGTATGTTACTAATTTTTCAAGTGGCTCCGTTTCTGTCATTGATACCAAAACTCATTCCGTTATTGCTACAACTCAAGTTGGTTCACTTCCTATATCACTTGCGTTTACTCCTGATGAAAAACTTGCTTACATTGTAAGAAACAGTGGATTTGTCTCTGTCATTGATACCAAAACCCATTCTGTTATTACTACGATTCAAGTTGGAGCAACTCCTGAGTCGGCTAAATTTAGTCCTGATGGAAAGCTTGCTTACATTAATAATAATGCTGATGCTACCCTTTCCATTATTGATGTCAAAACTCATTCCGTTATTGCAACTGTTCCAGTTGGAGTTGATCAAGCATTTTTTTTCGCATTAACTCCTGATGGAAAACTTGCTTATGTGAATACTGATGAAGATGAGACTGTTACCGTTATTGACACTAAAACTCATTCCGTTATTGCCACTATTCAAGTTGGTGAAGATTCAGAATTTCTTGCATTTACTCCTGATGGAAAACTTGCTTATGTTGGTAATGAAGGTGATAACAATATTTCTGTCATTGATGTCAAAACTCATTCTGTTATTGCTACTATTCAAGTTGGAGATGAGCCAGATTTTGTTACATTTACTCCTGATGGTAAGATTGCTTTTGTTATAAGTGAAGAAGATCCCCTTACTGTTATTGATACTAAAACTCATTCCGTTATTGCCACTATTCAAGTTGGTGACGATTCAGAATTTCTTGCATTTACTCCAGATGGAAAACTTGCTTATGTTGGTAATACTCAAGATAACAATATCTCTGTCATTGATGTTAAAACTCATTCTGTTATTGCTACTGTTCAAGTTGGTTTATTTCCTAATTCGCTTGCATTTACTCCTGATGGAAAACTTGCTTACATTGTAAATGGTAACAACACGGTCTCTGTCATTGATGTCAAAACTCATTCTGTTATTGCTACTGTTTCAGTCGAGTTAAACCCTTTCTTTGTTGCTATTACTTCTAGTTAACACAATTACTCTTGAGTTTCCTTATTTCCTTAAAGCTTTCCTTATCACTTGAAGAATGTCTGCTCTTATAAACACTTCATTTTCCTCATAGTCTATTTTGTAGCTAACATCGGCATAATTATCTTCAACAAACTGCTTGATATTTTCTGTCTTGATAGAACCCTGCTTTACCCCGTTAACGTAAATTGAGTAATTCTTCATTTAAGCCAATCCCCCTAATCCACAACATGCAATAAAGTTCCACGTGCTACTTCATCTTCTTCGTAGGTTCGGTTGTATTCATTAACATCGAAAAGCCCGTTTCCCATTGCCATGTCATATAAATCGGATAGAATCGCTGTTGCTGATGGTTCGTCTACCCATAAATCTCCATGTTCACTTTGATATGGGCTTTCTACAATAGCCTTGAGTATAGCTTCAAATTGATAAGGATTATCTTCTAATGCATCCTTGAGGTTTTTTATGTAATGTAGTTTTTTTGCTGGTACTTCTACCCTTGTGAGGTACTCTTCTGCTTTTTTAAGAGCTTCTTTTTTAGTAGGTGCTTCCGCCATATTAAATGGAGCATTTTCATCTTTTATAAAATAGTCTTTTCCGTCTTGGCCTTGAACTGTTGAAAAATAAGCACTATGAAACTCTTTTGAGCCTTCATTTACTAGAAGAGTCATGTATTTACAACCTACATCACCTGTATACTTAACTCTGTTCATCTGAATCACTCCTATTTTTTTGTAACCACAATAATTCATGAGGTTCCATAAATAAAAATTTTGCACTTGGTCATTTATCAGTTGCATCTTCAAGCAATTTTCATTTATTAATAATAACTAATTCGTTAAAAGGACTGAAAAAACTATGAGTAATTGCACTTGTAAAAATGAGAAAGCTATAGAGTCATTTAAAGATCAGTCATTGATAGACTTAACTTTATTTTCCAACAATATGTTTCTGCCCCAGTCTGTATTGACTTTGCCTCCTATATTCACAAAAAACGGTAATAACATACATCTAAATTCTATTGTTACTTTGGAAATCACTGCTGATAGTTCGTCCAGCCCCATAGCTATTGACATAGATTATATCCTCCAAAGAATTACCAATAATGGAACACCAATAAATTTAGCTACAATTCGATTGCAAAGAGAGTTCACCAACGAAGCGAATAACTTAATAAATACTATAACCCCTAACCTTACTTGGGTTGATTATCCAGGTACTGGTATGCAAACCTATCGAATTTTCATTCAAGATGCTGGGCCATGTGCTGCTGTCGATACCATTCGTGCTCAAACTCGTGCTTTAAATGCGTTAGTTATTAAGTACTAATAACTAGTAAACAAAATACAAAATAAGTCTTATAAATAAAAATCAGGCACGAATTCATCTACATGGTCTTAGCTAATTCTTATATGCCGTGTTGGCTGCTTATCCTACTTATAAAACTTTAAAAATCCCCCTCATAAACGGAGATGGGATTTTATCATTTTTTACTATAATGGAAGCACGCTAATTAAGCCTGTTAAATTCACTCAAATTTAACCTAACAAATAATTAATCAAAAAAACTAGTTATTCCACAATATAGCCCTTTTCTGGAATAAGAAAAAATCCCGCTAACCTTTCAACAGGATTTTTGATCAATCTTTTTTATAAGTTATCGAACTTTTTTACAAATAAAACTTGGTTTTAAAGCTACACATATTAGCCATATCCTTTTAATTTTTTGCTTTTTTATTTTAGGTCTTGAAAAAACTTCAACCAAAGGGGCAAAGCTTCGCATCTTTTTTATAAACATCGTGACTTTATTTCAAATCTACAATAAAAAGGGGTACCTCGTACCCCCTTTTTTGCTTGTGTTTACTAAACCTTAGTACCATTTAACATTTTAAGCATACTATTTTATAGGATCTCCAGTTATTATATGCCAATGAAGGTGCTTAGAATCTTGGTAATTACCTAAGCAAGTCCTATTGAGTACAAAAATAAATACCTTAAGAAAATTGTCTAGTTAGGTGTTGACAGTTCAAAATACCAATATTATTTTGGTAAACCTATTTCATTTAGCGGAGAATAACGGAACTTTACTTCTCCAACCAAATCCTTTTCTGAAATAAAACCGAAATTTCTACTATCTATACTATTTTTACGATTATCTCCCAATACATATAACATACCTTTTGGAACAGTTACTTTTAAATCTTCTGTTAGTGTATTTCCTCTAGTATGTATACCGTTATGTGCTGTTAAGTATGGTTCTTCAAAAATATCCCCGTTAATGTATAAAAAATCATCTTTTATTTCTACTGTATCTCCTGGAAGACCAATAATTCTTTTTATATAATAAGTATTTTCATTTGAAGTTGGAGAGTTAAATACAATCATATCAAAATGTTGTAGTTTACTTATTTTAGAAACTATTACTTTGTCTTTATTTTTAAATGTAGGAGACATGGAATCCCCCTCAACTTTTATTGGTTCAAATATGTATTGTCGGCAAACGATGACTATAACCAATACCAACAAAATAGTTTTTATCCAGGACCAAGCTTCTTTTTCAGTACTTACTTTCACCTATATCATCCCCTAAATTAATTGACTACATAAATGTCACTTGCATTATACACTCATACGTGCAGATAGATGTACACTGAATAGAAACATATTTTTTAAAATAGTCTAAACACTGAAATAACTGAGGTGTATGTTTGGTACGAAGGGAAGCAATAGGGCTTCCAATGGGGGCTTATCCTGCAATTAAATCTATCATATTTTTTTAGTTATGCAGTTTTACAACTTCATTTAACTATCCTAAATATTTGCATTCAATTTCTATAATTCACTTCCTATGATGATGTAGCAATATGACTGCTCATTTGAACGTTTTCAAGAGAGCTAACTTCAAGTATAGTAATTCCTTACTGTCTGTGTTGTAAGTTCCATCAAGATCTTATTCATTCAAAAAAACTCACCTATGCTGTTTACTTTGTTAGATAGAAAGATTTACTTCCAAATCATCATAAACAAATTTTATTCCTTACCTACCAATCAATTTTTTAGTCCTTGACTTAAGCATTGGACTGACACTGTATCTATAATTAATTGCAAAATAAAAGAACTTACACCTTACGGTAAATTCTTATACTTTAACTAACCAATACAGCATTTTATTTTGAATAGCACACCGTTTTTCGATGATGTTTTTTTTGTTTTTAAACTTGCTTACTTTATAATCCTATTTTTACAAGACAGATATATAAAAGTAACAGTTAATAAAATCAAAATGATCCTGTTTAAAAAATAGTACTCTGGAGAAATAATATAGTAGAAATTATTTGAATGTGCTCCGATAGAAAATATATAAAATAATCTTCCACCTGATAATAAATCTCCACTAAAATAAGTCAGAGTAATTAATAAACCAAAATAATTGTTCTTCGTTAATGATGTCATGCATAATAAAAAAGAAGAGAGAAATAATATATTAGGTATGAATCTTAAACTTAGCAATAAATTTGTAGTATCTAGAAAAGAAATATTACGATAATAAAAAACTCCTGAAATAAATGTTCCAATACAAAAGACAATTGTATAAATAAGATAGCGCTTCAACATCACATAATTAAATTTATTTTTATTCAAAAACATTAAATATTTATATGCACTGTCTTTATAATCATTATAAAATACAATAAATATTATAAATGAAGATAATAATGGTATAGTATAATCAAATAAATTATCAATACTTATTAGCTTATATTGATTTTTGATAGAGATAAGATAATCTGAAGTAACCGGATTAAATACGGAAAATATAAGAATTAGGGTAATAATACAGAAGGTTAATTTAATTTTCAAACCATTTGTATCATATATTTTAAAGTAATGATCTGCTAGAGCTTTATCTTTTTTGAAAATAAATGTAAGCATTCTCCAATGATATCTCCTTTTCTCGATTATTTTCTATATCTATGTCTAACCCTTCGGTGTTAATGTAGCGTACTTTGATTTTATCAGAATTAATTCTTTGTTGTTCGATAATAGTGAAACTATTTTTAATTTCAAAAAACTCTTTAATCGAGAGTTCAATAGTACGTATATTTGGTATACTTTCTGCTAATATTTCATCTATTGTGCCATTATAACTTATATGCTTGTCTTTCAATATTAAAAGCTTTTTACTAAATAGCTCTACATCTTCAATAATATGAGATGAAATAATTGTGATTGCATTATCACTTATTTCTGATAGATAATTCCTAAATTCTACTCGTTGTTCAGGATCTAACCCTACTGTAGGTTCATCAATAATGATTAGTTTAGGCTTTCCCAGTACTGCTTGGGCAATACCAAGCCTTCTTTTATATCCACCGGAATAACTTTTAACTTTCTTATTAATTATAGGGCCTAAATTGAATTTTTCTACTACCTCTTTTATTTCTTTATTTTTATCTCTATTATTTAAATATTTGGAATCATATACATATGACAGAAAATCATAGCCTGTAATATTATCGTAAATTTTGAATTCCTGAGGTAAATATCCAACTAAATTAATAGGGTATTCTTTTGTATCTACTAAATTTATTCCATTTAAGGTTATTTTTCCGTATTTTGGTTTTTTTAATCCTGTTAATAGATTTATTAAAGTTGTTTTACCGGTACCGTTATTGCCTAATAATGCAAAAATGCCATTATCACATGTAAATGATACATTATTTAATATGTTTTTATTTCCATATGAAAAGGATATGTTTTCTACTGTCAATTTGTTTGTCATTTCGGTTATTCCCCTTTTCTATAATTCTAAATAATTTACCAGTAGTGTATCATCATTCAATTGAAAGTATTTATAGTAAACTGGCCAGATACCTACTATAATGCGATTGTAATTTTTATTTTGTATTTGTGCTATCTCAGCATCAGAATACTCTTTACTCGATAATTGTTCACTTATATTATTCAAATGTTCATTAAAACGATCAAAGTTATAACTTATGGGAATAATATACTCTACTCCATATTTATTAACTTTTTTATATTGTCCTGCAAAAAAAGATATACTTCCTGTTTTACCTTGGTAAAGGTCTGAACTTATTTCAGTTAAATTAGAAAATAAAGATACTTGAGTGTTAGTTTTAATAGAAAATTCACTTATTTCTTGCTTTGAATTTTTAGGGTACCAATAAAAAATATTTCCGGGTAAGTTAATTGCATTTTTTGTAACATAAAAACTAGGAACCCCTAGATCATTATTTACAAAAATTGTACCTTCATACTTTATACTTAATGTTACTCTTTCTCCTTTTTTATGAGGAGTATGTACTACTAATTTATTGTTAGTAAATGAGTAATCAATTGGTGAATTATTCATCTTTATTTCTTTAATCTTGAATACTTGATCTAACAATAAAACTATTTCATCTATATCATTTTCTATTTTTATATTCATTAACATGTCGTTTTTAATTTTTTCAGAAAAATCAATATTCATATTATAAGATGTTATTAAATATAAATCATCATTCACAGTTGGATACTCAAGAGTAAAGGTTTGTTCAGAGTTTATTAAATATTTTGTAGTTACAACAACTGAAATGATACAGCTTAGTGATAGACATAAATATATGAACCGTCTTTTGGTATTATGAAATAATCCAACTAGAATTATAAACATTAGAATAAGTAATACAATAAATATCTTATCTAATATATATTGAAGATTAAATACTAATCCTAATAAATTATTAGTCATAACTCTAAGATTGTCATCATATATATTTAACATTTTTTGAATTGCTTTATTGTCTAAAGTTAAAGAACGCCAAATAAAAAAACTATAAATAAAGATAGAAATTAGTGCTGACCACTCATTTTTAATAATACTCCCTATAGTGGTTCCTATTGCAGCTGCAAGTAAATTTGTTAATATCCATATTATTAAAAAATGTAGAATTCCTACTGTAGTCATATTAGAGTCAATAGAACTATTCTTGAAGATCATAATAAATAATATTGGAATAATAGAAATGACAATGCTTAAAAAAGTAGACGCTAATAGTACAATTGATTGTTTTTTTATAATATTTCTTTCAAGGAAATTATGTATTTCTGAATTTTTGTTCATTGTAATCGTTGGAGCAATTAAGAAAAATAGATTAATGATGATAAAACCGTAATAAAAAAATTTCACAAAGTTAAATATTGAAATGTCTAGTGTGTTCTTTGTAAATAATAATAAAAAAAATAAGAATATAATTGAAAAGGTGAATAGCGGGTTTTTGATTAACACTTTTAAATAATATACAGATGATTTTAGCATAATAATGTGTGAAGTAAGTGCTTATAAAAGCTATTACTAACTCCTTTCTAGATTCATTATAAAATAGCTAACACTACTAGAGAAAGAAAGTCTCTAATAGTGTTAATTAAAAAACCTAACTCTATTATTTTCTGATTATACTAGTATCAGTCGGTAACATGCAGATCTGCACTAGCTGTTGAAGTATCACCCAACCAACGAACATAGTAAGACTGCCCGTCACCAGCACTATTTGTCGATACGGCAGTAAAAGAAGAAGTCGCTGAATTTGGATTTGTCAGGTTTGTTAAAGTTGCTACTGAACTATCTGGAAACCATTTAACTATTTTCATGGCATGTGCATCACCTGATCCTTTTGTAGCTGTACCTTTTAGGTATCTTGTTCCAGAACCTAAACTATAGTCACCTGAATCTGCGCTTGTACCAGTAAGGCTCTGGGTAGGTATAAAAGTTGCAGCACCTGCAGAAACAGAGGTAGATAGTATTAATCCAGATATACCTAAAGCTAGTAAATTTTTCTTCAATGACATTCAAACCACTCCCTTAAATTAGATGTTTTTTCTGTAACAATAGTATAATTTATTCAATTAATATATGTATACCTATATTAATTGAATAAATTACCTATTAATTACCACAAAACTAGTTTACTATTTTTCCCTTTTTCGGTCAATGATTTTATTGTAAAAATTTGTTCATTAATGTAAAAAAATATAAATATATGCAAATTTATGGTGTGTGATGTTCATATATTTATATTTTATTAGAGATAGATCTACTACATTAAAGTAGAATCAAAAGCTACTGTGGTTTGGGGATGCCTAAATAATGTATTCGATCTAGTAATTGCTATTTCTCCCGATGAGATTAGCTTATGTTGCAAATGATTCAAGTAACGATGTAACAGTCATTGATACAAAAACACAAAATATCATTGATACTGTTTCATTACCAACCTGTGTAGATTTTCCAGTTGGAATGGCAATTAACTCTTATGGAAATTATGTATATATCAGTGAAGGTAACTAACACAGATAGAATAAAACACATAGTGTGATAGCGACGTGTCTTTTGGAGTCGATACGAGGGATATAACAATCACCCCTGACTAATCGAATTGAATAAGAGACTTCTTATAACCACTATTATGTGAACTAGAAAATGATGGTTGGTGATGTCATATATCGACAATTAAGTGTTTTGCAACTATTTATCACCTCCGTTGCTTTTATCTCTCATTTGTTCGAATACAGCTATAAAGCATGCAGAGAAAGGCACACCGAGCTTTGATAAATTTTCTATTATCCTTCAGTACCGATTAAGAACATCAATATGGCATTTCTCATAAAGCTTGATTCATTACCAGTTATAATTTCTACTTAAATACCCGCGAAGATTAATGACAGCATCCTTGCTTTTTTTAGTAGTCCTTTAAAAGCCGATTTTGAAGATGTAGTCTTATCTCCAACGCTTGCTGCAGTTCCAACCCAATAATCTACTATCATCAATAAAGCTACAGTCTTTAGAAAATTAATTACTATTCCCATTAAAAAAGTGAGACTTGCAAAAGCTCCACCAGTGACGAATGTATATAAAGTATCTGTATTTTGTTTCATATTTTTCCCCTTTCCAAACGAGTAGAGGGAAAATAAGGACATTATTTTCGCCCCTCTCACAACACCGTACGTGAGTCTGTCTAACAATTATG
>NZ_JAEUFG010000050.1 GCF_018588585.1 Bacillus sp. SM2101 | reverse complement strand
CTAACAAGGCGGCATATTTAATAAGTGAAGGTGGAACACACAGCGGAACGACAGTTACAGGTATTGGGAAAGATAAGCTCGGTCAAATTTATTATCGAGCGCTTACACAGTATTTAACTGAATCATCTACATTTAGTCAGTTACGTTCATCTTTAATCCAATCTGCTACTGACTTGTATGGAGATAATGGTTCTGAAGTTGCAGCAATATCAGCAGCATTTGATGCAGTAGGAGTACAATAATTATAAGTTGAGGCTCATTTCGAAAACTTCGTTGCTATTGTCAGTAATAAAAACGGTTTAAACGATTGACATCGTTTTTCTGCAGAAAAGGTACTACGAACGATGGTGATGTACGTATTTATTACTCGATTCGAAAAACAACAATCTATACGAAAACAGCCTAAGTAACAAATAGAGGATAGCTTAAAAGGGTAGGGCTATATGTCCAATAACTTCTTAAGTATCCTCTTTTTTGTGTGTAATATCCTCGTTATATCGTTTTATTAGTGGGGGGCATATTGTGCTTTTTATAAATAGCATATGAACCTAATAGCATAACGAGAAGTATCATGCCTAGGACGATAAAAAATGTGATTAGTAGTACTTTTGGTGTTAAGAAAATAAGAGGAAGCATGAGTATTCCTCCCACGAAGAGAACTTTTGCTAGAAAAAATCGAATGTTATTCCATGATTCATTTATAGCTGAATTTAATGGTGACACATTGTCAGTGTTCATTTTAAATTGTTGAATGACATTTCCAGTTACGATAAAAATGAACGCTAAACATAATGGTAATAGGAATAAAATGTTAACTTCATACCCTAAACCGTTTACGACCACTCCGATATAAACAGCAAAAACAATAAGCATCACTACCATTAAAATCTTTTCAACGTTTTGTTGAAATCTTCTGTATTGAGATTTTTTTTGTAAAACCCATGAACTAATAATAGCTGACATATAAACGGTGATGACAGATATTATTAAGCCAAACATGACATTGATTGTTGAAGTATAACTACTTGGTGTTCCAAAATTGTTAAATTTATTAGGTAGCTGTTCTGGTAAATATGGGTAAAGTAAAAAACTTGATCCAATTACCACAATAACGACAACTCTTGTAATCCATTTACTCATCGTTTAATCCTCCTTGTGTTGAAATTGTAAAACCCATTTCATTAAATCTTGAAAGACAGTCGTGTTAAGTGAATAAATAATGTACTGGCCCTTTCGTTCATCCCATACTAGGTCTGCTTGCTTTAGCAAATGCAAATGACGTGAAATGCTTGGCTTAGTCATATTAAAATGTTCAGCAATTTCTCCGGCTGTTAAGTCTTTGTTTTTTAGTAAATCTAAAATTTTTCGGCGGGTAGGATCAGACAAAGCTTTGAAGGCCAAATTTAGAGACATAGAAGTTCCCCCAAGAAGGTTTTTATTTTGATATTTAACTAATTAGCTAAATATTAATTTATATTTTACTGTGGTTGGGTTTATTTGTCAATATAAAATTGAAATAATTTACTTTTTGTAAACGGTGAATGAACAGATAGGACTAAATGAATAATGGATCAAAGCTACAAAGTTTAATAGCATAATCGCTTTGATCCATGACAGATTTAGAGGACCGGTCAAATGGATTTTATAATGTTGTTGTCTCTTTATCGTGGATTATCGTGCCACATTGAAAGCCCTCGCATATTTTCTTCATAGAGCCTACTTGATCAAAATTAAATATGTGTACAGGTAGATGGTGGTCTCTTGCTAACAGCAATGCGGATTGGTCCATTACTTTAATGTCTTTTTTGACGATATCATTGTAGTTTAATTTGCGGAACATTTTAGCTTGTGGATTGGCGTTCGGATCTGAATCAAAAACGCCTGAAGTACCTTGCTTTGCTACTAGTATGGCATCACTATTCATCTCAATAGCTCTTTGTACACTCGGATAATCGGTCGTAACAAACGGTTGGCCGTTTCCACCTCCAAAAATAATAATATAACCTTTATTTAAATGCTGGAGTGCGCGCAACCTTATATATGGCTCAGCAACCGATGTTACAGGAATAGATGTCATAACCCTCACTTCTTTGTTCGTAGTCGATGTCAGAACGCCACGTAGCATTAGACTATTAATAATTGTTCCTAATGTTCCTATATTATCTGCTTCCACACGGTCAATTCCCCACACATCAGCTAAGTGACCACGGAAGATGTTTCCTCCACCAATCACAATGGATACCTCAATGCCCATATTTACAATACTTAATACTTCTTTAGCAATATGATTTAATTTTTCAATGGAAAAGTTTTCACCATTATTATCGCTAAGTGCTCCTCCACTTAATTTTAATAGTACTCTATTGTAATTGTTCAACTCATCAATCCCCCAATATAAATAATGTAGCTTGATTCTTTAAAGAGCACATCTACGTTAGAATTTTAAGTTGTAATTATGGTGATCTCAGTTAATACGGTTTTCTAAGTCATTCAATTTAAATTTAAAGTTTTTCCAATTAATATTTGTTCCACAAAAGGAAGCCCTCCGTTAATAATAGATTTAATAGTTTCTTCTGACATTTGTCCACCATCTTTACTAGCAGTTACTAACATCACTCCAGAATTGGTACTGTCAGCCATTATTTTAATAAATTCAACTTTCGTAATGAGAGCCTCTTGAATATATGATGGAAAAACCAATGAGAAATAATAATCTTTATCTGTATAATTATTAATTTCAAATTGAAATTCCAGCTGTATTCGGTCATCGAACTCTGTTACTTTACTTTCTGTTTTTATGATTTCATAAGGTTTTTCTTCACCACAAGCTGTGAGAACAATACTAATTAAAAGAATTAATGGAAACAACAGGTGAATAGTCCTGTGCAAAACAATTTCTCCTCCCGAAATTAGTTTCTGAAACCTATGTTTTTGAAAAACTTCGTTTTAATGACGACGTGATGATTAATGTTGATAATCGTAGGGGGCATAGCTTAGTCAGTTTGCTAGGTGTTCTTCGTGGAGATTATTTCCGGTTTTCGTAATACTCTAGCATACTGGTATTGCGTAAAGCTCTTTTGTAAGCTCTGTTGCTTGAGTAACTGATGAGTTTTTTATAGTCTTTAGAGAAAGCTCTTTTCGTAAACTATGTTGCTATTGTTATCAAATTAGTACGATAAAAAGTGGTTATATAATGTTATTCATCGTTGTCCAGAAGAAAAGGTGCCACGAACGTTAGTTGTGTAGGTGTTCTTTCTTAATTACGAAAAACAACAATCAATGCGAAAACAGCCTTAGAGAAAGAAAGGTTCCCAAAACGTTCATAGCTCTTATTACAAGGTTGTCTTTGTGTTTTTCGTACAAATAAGTAAACAGGGATCAAGCTATTGTTTCTTGCATCTAGTTTTCTATATATGATGATAATCACATAAGACTTCTTTTTTACTGGAGTAATTTTGTATTAATAACAACAAAGGTTACAAAAAGCAACTCTATGCGAAAACAGCCTTGTGTATTTAGCTCAAACTGTCTAAATTATACTATTTATGAAACGTATGTCAATATTTAGTCATCAACTAACTATTAATATTAAACATGGCAATATGAAATCGGAATCAGATAAACTGTAATTTAACGCTTAATGAATATATGACTACGATAAATTAAAATTAATTTTATAAAATTAAAACTGTCAAAGTTACTTAGCAAATGCATGAATGCATTTATGGAAGAGGTATACAAGAAAAAATGTGAAATCGTTAATAGTGGGTGACAATATAGAAACAAGTACATATACATAACAATGGCAAAGGGTTAATTAAGGGAGGACAAATGTAGAGATATACAATATATATATCAAAATGCAGTGGTGTAAGCTTGTACATGAGTATTTGAGTAATATGGAAAAGTATATTAGCAAATTTCTTTAGATATTTTTCGTTAACTATGTTGCCTTTTTCACTAATATGATAATTTTTTGAGAAATTAATAACTGGTAGAAAAGATGCCACAAACGTTATATATATACGAGTTTATAACTAAGAACGAAAAGTAACATTCAATGCGAAAACACCCCTAATTTATGATAAAGCTATGTAATTTTATGAAGGGTTATATGAAATAATGAGTTGACGTATTTATATAAGCATTCTATTATATAAGCATATATTTATATTCTTATGATAACTAAGTTATGAAACTGAAAAAGTGATACACTTTGAATGATCTAGCTTAGAACAACAAATCGTTTAAACAAGAAAAAGTTCATACGTATTTCTCAGGATGAAAATAAAGCAACCTTTACTAAAGGGGGAGGACAAAATAGAATTACCTCATATTGAAATTGAGCATATGGCTAAGCAGATGAAATTGTTAGGTGATAAGACCCGCTTATCAATCATTGCACTTCTTTATCATGATGAATTTTGCGTATGTGAATTCGTAGATATTTTTGGAATGAGTCAGCCCGCAGTTAGTCAGCATTTGAGGAAATTAAAAGATAGTGGCCTTGTGAAAGAAAATCGAAAAAGTCAATGGATGATTTATTCTTTAAATACTGATAGTCAATACTATCCATTGATTCAAGATATAATGAAGTTCTTGCCCGATCAACTCGAAAAAATTAAAGAGCTTGAAAACAAGGGGTTACGCATATCATGTAAGTAGCCAAAAATGCATAGTAAAGGTAGTTGAAATATGAGAAAGAAGTTAATTTCAGAGTATTTAGGGACGTATTTTTTAGTATTCGCTGGGACAGGTGCCATCATCATTAATAGCATTACAAATAGCTTGACACATATAGGCATTGCGATTACGTTTGGGTTAGTAGTGATGGCATTAATTTATACGTTTGGGCACGTTTCTGGAGCACATTTTAATCCTGCTGTTACTGCTGCATTTATAGTTAATGGTGATATTGACTTACGAGAAGGGTTATACTATATCATTATTCAATTTCTCGCTGGGATCAGTGCGAGTGCATCGCTCTTATTGTTGTTTGGGGATGTGGCTAATTTAGGTGCCACGCTTCCACATGGTTCAGCAACTCAATCTTTCTTATTAGAAATCATTTTAACCTTTTTTCTTATGATGGTTATCTTTGGATCTGCAATACATGGCAAGGCTGTCAAATCCTTTGCAGGTATTGCGATTGGAGCGACTGTTGGACTCGAGGCGATGTTTGCAGGTCCTATTAGTGGAGCCTCGATGAACCCTGCACGCTCTCTCGGTCCTGCATTAATTTCGGGAACATTTGATCATCTATGGGTTTATATCATTGCTACCACAATTGGAGCAATCGCTGCTGCAGTAGTATACAAAACAATTCACGAATAAAAGGAGATAATACAATGACTAAAAAAAAGATCTACTTCTTATGTACTGGTAATTCATGTCGTAGCCAAATGGCTGAAGGTTGGGGTGAAAAATATTTAAGTGACGAATGGGATGTATATAGCGCTGGCCTTGAAGCACACGGTTTAAATCCAAATGCGGTGAAGGCGATGAATGAAGTTGGGATAGATATTTCTGAACAAACATCTGATGTCATCGATACAGAGATTTTACATTCCGCTGATTTAGTCGTTACACTATGTGGTCATGCTGATGAGCATTGTCCAGTTACACCTCCTCAAGTAAAACGTGTTCACTGGGGCTTTGATGACCCTGCAAAAGCGGAAGGGTCAGAAGCAGAAAGATGGGCATTTTTCCAACGTGTCCGTGATGAAATAGGTGAAAGAATAAAACAATTCTCAGATGAAGGAAGATAAAAAAGCAGAGGGTCAGTCACCCACCACTTTAAAGCGGTGGGCGACTGACCCCTATTTTTAATTTCTTTAAGCCATATACGACGGGACTATTTATAGGTTCTATTGCCATATCATCTACAAAATTCATTTCTGGAAAGTGCCTAATTAGTTTAGTTAAAGCTATTCTTGCTTCCATACGTGCAAGAGGTGCACCTAAACAAAAGTGTACGCCTTTTCCAAATGCTAGATGAGGGTTTGATGAACGGTCTAGTAGGAACTGGTCAGCTTGAGGAAATTTAGTTTCATCTCGATTGGCTGAACCAATATGTGCAACAACATAATCACCTGCTTTTAACAATTGTCCATGAAGTTCGATGTCTTGTTTAACGATCCGTTCCATTGCTTGAACAGGGGATCTGTATCTTAACACTTCTTCTATCGCAGGTACGAGCAATTGCTCATTTTGTTTTAGTTGTTCAAAAATAGTTCGATCGTCAAGAAAACAATAAACTGCATTTGTAATAAGGTTCGTTGTAGTCTCATTTCCAGCAACGAGCAATAATATACAAAAACCAATCAATTCATTTTGTGTTAATTTCTTTCCATCAACTTCAGCTTGAAGAAGTATTGAAATAATGTCATCTGAGAAATTGTTTCGTTTATGGTTAATCATTTCTGCGAAGAAACTCGTAAGGTCATTTATAGTTGAGGCATATTTTTCTTGCGCTGCCTTAATGGCTTCCTCTGACGTATCAGAAACCCCTTCAACGATATTATCCGACCATTCTTTAAATAAATGTAGTTCTTCAGTAGGAACACCCAGTATATTTGCAATAATAATAACAGGCAAAGGCATTGAAAATTCGTTGACGAGGTCAAAAGAATGCTTTCCATGTAAGTCTTCAATTAGCATATTTGAAATCCGTTCAATTTTCGACTCCCATGATTGCATTGCTTTAGGAGTGAATGACTTATTAACTAAATCTCTCATTTGTTTATGTCTAGGTGGATCGATAAAAAGAATACTTTCTCCGAAAGGGTCATTATCCTGCCCCTGATATCGAGCAGAAGAAAAATATTTATAATTACTTAATATAAAGCTTACATCATCATATTTAAACGCATCCCAATAGTTATACTCTGTATGTAAATGAATAGGATGATCTTTCCTCATTTTTTTGTACCATTCAAATGGCTCCCATTTTGTATACATCAAATGCTCAGTATCATTATTACCAATAACATTATCCAACTCGACACGCACCCTTCACTTTAAAATGGAAAATCTAAATATAATTATTCAAGTTAGAACTGTTATATACCTTCCTTCAAACAGTAATTCTTCAAGGGCGATATTAATAAAGGAAATATGGAAGTTGACAAATTACATTACATTATATATCGTAATATACAGATATATCGTATAATAAGATATTATAGAGGTGAACCTAAATGGATGAAGTAAAACGAGTGAATGATGCTTGGACAGATATATATTATTATATGCATATGACACATAAGGAATCGATCTCCCATCAAGCAATACGCATACTTCAGCATCTTGAGAAGAAGGGGAATTTGACAATAGGGGACATTTCGAAATATATGGAAATTAGTCATAATACTGCATCAGAGCATGTGAAGAGGCTAATTCATAAAGGGTATGTGAACAAAAAGAGAGATAATAACGATGAGCGTAGGGTGTATGTATTTCTTTCGAAACTAGGTCTGGATATTATTCATAAACATTCAAGACTGGATGAAGAAAAATTGACAGCTATCTTTTCATCTATTTCTCCAGAGCAGCTACAAGTGATTGATCAAGCTTTTACGATATTGCGGGAGGAGGCAGCTAAATGTACGTGATAGTAAAAATTCTAGTTTCTGCATTAATTATTGGTATTGTGACTGAAGTAGCGCGCAAATATCCATCGTATGGAGGTATTATCGCTGCGTTACCTCTCGTAAGTTTACTTAGCTTAATATGGTTATCATTCCAAGGTGAATCGTTAGTGAACTTAAGCAAATTTACAACAGGTGTACTAATCGGCATACCAGCTACAGTCGTTTTATTAGTAATTGTTGGGATATGTTTAAAATTAGCAATGCCACTAGTGTTTTCAATTGGGTTAGGGGTTCTTGGCTGGGCTAGCTTCTTATTTGTACAACAGCTTGTTATGAAAGTAGTTTGAACACATTTTATGAATCCAAACAAAGCCAAAGATAACATACCTTTGGCTTTGTTGAAGTTCTTTCCGTACTAACAAATAAGCATGTATCCTAGGCTTCGGGGCATTTTTTCTTTCCTTCAATATTGTAGGGACTATAGCAACAAAGTGTACGGAAAGAGCGTTCCAATTAGTTAATTAGGAATTTTTAATTAAAGACTATCACTATTAGAGTTTATACTATTTAAGATGTCCTCTTTTAATAGTTCTTTAACCTCTTCAAGAGTTTTACCTTCTGTATCGATACCATGCTTTTCAGCTCGGTCATACAATCTATCTTGGCGCTGTTCGAGCAATAAATCAACTATTTCTTCAGTTGTTTTACCTGTCGTATCTATGTCTAGTTCTGATGCACGCTCAAGTATTTTAGTATCTTTCTCTTCATCAGTTAGAGTGTTCCATTTTTCAGCAAATTGTTCCTTGTTCATTCTTTTGCCATGTGCTTTCCCACTACGTTCACCACTAGGAGCCTGGTCTTTGAGTAACTCTTTTACTTCATCAGCAGTTTTACCTTCTGTGTCAATTCCTTGTTCTTCTGCACGGTCAAATAGGCGCTGTTGGCGTTGTTCGTTAATTGAATCTATCACTTCATCAACAGTTTTTCCATCCGTATCAATCCCAAGCTCTTCTGCTCTTTCAAAAATCCTAGTTTCTTTTTCTTCATCAGATAGTTGACTCCATTTTTCAACGAAACTATCTTTATTCATCACTTGGTTTTGATTTTGTCCTCTTTGAAATAAACCACCGTTCTCATTAGCAAATGCATGACTAGCTCCTAGTCCACCTAAAGTTAACGCACCAGCAAGTGCAAATAATCCAATTTTTTTCACTTCTTTTCCTCCTCATCCGAGATATAATTATTGTTTCTACACTTATAGAATAGCCAAGAATGATGTGTAAACTATGATAATTTTATGTTAAATTGTGTGATTAACTCGTTAGTGCACACAACAAGTATTATGAGGAAAATTGATATAAATTAATAACCACGTTATTATTATAGTTAAATATGTAAGATAAAAGGTGAGGAGCATGGAGAATACGAATATTAAGCTAATGTTAAAATTACAAAGCTGGGATCCATTAGGTTATGGTATTGGCTTTTATGAAACTGAAAATATAGATGTACTACAAGCCATACATGAGTTAAATGACAAAATTGTTTTGGCGAAACGCATTCAATCAATTTATGAAAATTCCTTTGAGGAGTTAATTCCGCTTAGTGAATGTGAAATCATGGCGCAGGAGCTTTTGCAGATTGCTAACACAGAAATTTGTGATTTGTAAATGGAACAATCATTGAATACACAGGGGATTTAATATATAAGCTTTTATACCTATTCTATTTCAGAGTAGGTTTTTTTGCTTTTGCTTTAAACGATGGTAGTTATATTGCCTTCATTTAAAATATTTTTTAAATAACTGAATAAATTGAAATATTTGTTAAGTAAAATGCAACCCACAAAAACATATAAGTCAAAATGAACTAATATAGTAGGGTCACCGAAGAAAGGTGGTGAAAACGTGGACTATCGTATTGTTTCTTCTATAGTGTTCCTAATATCCTTATTTCTCGTCATACCTACATACGTGTCTGGGGCAAGCAATGGTAATGCAAACAAAGGCCATAAAGTAGAGAGTGAAATAAATATAACCAGCAAGAATAAAAATAACAACAAAGAAAAAGGAACATATAACAGTCAGGTGCAAAAAGAAGTTTCAAAAACTAAGAAAAATGAAAAACAGAATCAAGCTAAGGATGATCATAAAAACATTCAGTCAACCAAGAAGACTAATAATGGTAAAAAATCTTTTAAGAATACCAAAGTTCTAGACAAGCCAAAGAACAAGGCTAACCAACTGAAAAAGATAAAGAGTAGTCCATCTGATCAAGTTGTAAACCTTAGTGATGATGGACAGAAAGCCATTCAATTTAAGCAATCTATTATTAGGTCGACTAAAACTGAACAAAATATGCAAGAAAGAACAAAGTCAAGTACAACTAACTATAACTCAAGATCTGAAGAACAAAGTAAGAGAGAAATGCTACTAGGCTATATCTATGTTGTGGTAAATATTAATAACTTGCACAGTTCACCTAGCTCTTCTACTGATGGAGGAGGGCAAGGCTCTAACTTAAATCATCAATTACATGCGCTTGAATTAAATCAGCATAGATGGAAAATTTCACAGCAGACGGATTGTTTTTCAAATATCCAAGTCCTGAGCAATCAATGGATAAATGCGCCTCCTTCTCAACCGCCGGATTTATCTTCTTCTTGCTAATTATCAAAATAAATTTTAAAAGAAGAAGGAGAGATTATTAATGAAAAAGGTTGTTAAATCATTTGTTGTAGCGGGAGCAATTTCAGTGAGTCTATTAGTTGGAGCAGGTATGAGTGAAGCTTCAGAACAACAAGAAATAAGTGATATCCAAAGTGTTCAAAAATATGATGAGCGTGATGATATTGAGGAAGTAAAGACGAAGGAAAAAAACAATCCTTCTAAAGAAAATAAAGCAAACTCAAAAGCAAGTGAAAGAGCAAGTGAGAGAGCCAAAGAAAGGGCTTCAGAAAATTCAGCAGTGCATGCATCAATTGAGGAACATATTGAAAGTGATGATATCATAACAAAGCCTCAAAAAGATGAAGAAAGTATAAGAGATGATGATTCTGAGGATCAAGAAGTTAAGCGTGAAGAAGATAGTCAGGATAATGAAAATGCTGAAGAAGTAGACGAAGAATTAATCTCTGATAAAAAGACAAATCCATCTTCACAGAATAAAGTAAACTCAAAGGCCAGTATTAGAGCTAATCAACAAGCTAAAATACATGCGTCAGTTAACTCTGCGGTATATGCTACAATAGAAGAAGTGACGAATGATGAAGCTGAAGAAATCGCTAAAGAGCTTAAAGAACTAGCATTAGAAGAAGATGCTGAACAAGAAGTTACTGATGGAGAAAAGATAGATGAAGAAAATGTAGTAATAAATCACGTTGACAAAAAAACAAATCCATCTTTGGAGAATAAAGAAAACTCAAAAGCGAGTCATTCAGCGAGTGATTCAGCTAAAGAACATGCTGCAACAAACTCAGCCGTACATTTCATGTCATTAAAAGAAGAGGAAGAAATTGAGTAAATACATTTATGAAAGTTCTATCTGAAGGCTGAATAAATGAAAAAAAACAACGCTTGGTTATCCGAGGGCACTGAAAAACTTACAGTTTTTTATTCTTATAATCTGAACACAAAAAAAGGCAATTTATCCTCTAAAATGA
>NZ_JAEUFG010000049.1 GCF_018588585.1 Bacillus sp. SM2101 | reverse complement strand
AACACTAGGGTCTATTCCTGCAAATGCAACTAACTTTTTAGGGTGATTAAACCTTTCTATCTCTCCAATTTCTGAGAGGATTGTTGCCGCAATCCTTTCTCCGATACCAGGGATAGATTGGATTATCTCATACTCTTCCATTTCTTCAGCGAGGGCATCTATCTCAGCTGCTAACTTGGATAGATGCTCTTCGTATTGAAGAACGATATTGATTAGGATCTTAATATTAAAAATGTGACTGTCGTACATATTATGTTGAAATGGATTTCTTTTAGCTGCCTCGATAAGTTTCACTGCTTTCTCTTCAGCCCACTTACTTGATCGACTCTTACACAGAGACGAAATGATACCGACTAGCTATGAATTAGATACTTTTAATACAGACTCTGATGTAGGGAATGTATTAAGGACATTTAAAGAGATTCTGGAATATAGATCTCCAAAAACACCTCGATATTCAGGAAATAGTTGATCTAATAGAGTTTGTAATTGTAATTTTGTTTGAGATGAGACACTTACAATTGCTTCCTGTTGTCGGGTTAGGTTTCTCAGATTTAATAACTGAAGTCCTCTTTTTCTATGAGGTTCTAACTCTTCCTTGTAGAAAAGCTCGCAAAGTTGATACGCATCTACAGGGTCTGTCTTTACCTTTCTTAGATTTGTACTACGTGAGCGATGAGACACAAGTGGATTCACCATAATATACACATAGTCTTGTTCATCTAAAAACTGGACAACAGGTGAATGGTAAGAACCAGTTGACTCAAAGATAACCGAAGGTTTCAACCCACCTGATACTTTTGTAACCTCCTCTAAGAAATCTAATAAGCTGTTTAAACCATCCAAAGTATGCTTAACACTAAAGCTTTTGCGATAAGCTTTACCTTTATTTAAAAAGGCTTGAACATGACTCTCTCCTTTTGAAACATCCAGACCAACCACTGGATTCATCTATTAATCCCCTCCTACAAAAATGAATTAGTCGGTAACCCCTAAGCTTCTTGTAATGCCATAGGTTCGCTTGTTAAACGGGATCTATGTCCCAACCAGCCAAAAACATGTTTATACAAGTAGAGGGCGAACAGTTTTGTTGACGGGATCAAGTCCCACTGGCGCTGCGTTCTACCCCGACTACCGCTATCATAAGACCTCATGAAAAAAGGTCAACCAGAAAAAACTGGCTAACCTTATATTACGATATGGCGCAAGAATGTAGTTAAGGCTATCCCTACTACCTTATGAGTAATACCTATTAAAAAAGGTCAACCAGAAATGTTACTGGCTGACCTCATAATACGATATGGCGCTAATCTAAAAGAAAAATAAGTATCTTTTTTCCCAAGCAACTTCAATAAATTGTTTATTAATAGGATGAGAGACAATTTATTTAGACATACCCATGTGTTACATTTACCCAAAACAAATGAAATTTGAATCATGTTAATTTTTTTTCATACAATACAGTGAAGTATAAAGGTTGGAAAGGTGGGGGAATGTGGGTATGGGGTTAGTTTATGTTGCAAATATAGGTACCAATACAGTTTCTGTGATTGAAAGCAAAACACATTCTGTTATTGCTAATGTTCCTGTTGGGGATCAACCGAATGCTGTTGCAATCACGCCTGACGGGCAATTGGTTTATGTTGCAAATAGAGGTGATGGTTTCAATCCCTCAACGGTCTCTGTGATTGATGCAAAGTCACACCTTGTTATTGCTACTGTTTCAGTTGGGGTTAATCCGGTTGCACTAGCAATCACGCCCAATTGAAAAGGAATATGGATCATGGAAGAAACTCACTGTGTTCAATTTGAATAAAGGCATCTTGTGTAAAAGTAACTAATCCAAAACAAAAAATAATGGACTTTGCTCTTTATTTTTGCGAATGATCTGTTATAAATGGAAATAATGTAACAGTTGGTATGTTAATGCTGAATAAAATGATATATATAAAAGATACGAACACTTATTTATAGAATGAGAATCAAAAGATGTATTAAAGTATTTTGTCCAACAACCGTTGTTTGGAAATAAGCGGAGTAAAACGCACTGGCTAGTATTCATAAAAGATTAATTTAGGATGTTTCTTAAAAAACACCTCCAAACAATTTTGAAGGTGTAAAAAACAATACATGTTTTCTATTTATTAATTTTTGATTCATCGATGGCATTCTTAACATCTAGTTTAATCACCCAATATAAAATAACCATCGCAACTATAAAAGATAGGAAATTAAAAGATAGCCATATAAATGGTGTAACTGCATCCATTTTAATTCTCATCACTCCAAAACATATAAGAAAGAGTAGATTAAGTATTCAAACAGATATTGTCTTATAGATAAAAACAGTAAACATGAGCATTATTATAATAATTTTGCAATTCCCAATCTACTCTTTAACATTTGCTAAAGTAATTGTTGAAATAAGCCATACAGTTATTGATCCAAACAATAAAATAAGCATTGCAAAAAAAGCTCCTAATGCGTTATCTCCGAATGATTCAAGTATACCCAGTGGGGAGATAATGGTTACAATAGAGAAAACTAGAATAAAAACAAAAGCATAAGATTTAGCATTTTCTAGGTGTTGTATGTTAAGTTCTTTAATTTCTTTATAATTAGTTTTTTCAGACATATCACACCTCCATTTGGATAATTATACCATGTTTGATCATGCTAAACTATTATTAGTTTAGATGATATTCCTAATTTGTAAATGCCTTAGTTAACAAAAGATAGATTGTGGTTTATAGAGGGTTGCTCAAAAGATAAAAGAATAAGAGATCTTTACATGCATTAATTCCACTATTCTACAATATGGCGCTTTTCAGAAATGTTACTGAAAAGCATCCTTCTTTTTCTTGTAAGCAATATTGTTTAACCAGGCTATTTTAGTAATTGGCTACATGCACATGAAATTATTTAAACATTCTATATAGTAAAGTGAATTGAAAGAACACTGACTGGCTTGTAAATTCAGTCAACGTTATTGTGTAAAAAACTATTATACTTATTCTATATATATATTTAAAAAGGAAATACAGATAAAATAAAATAGGATACTTTATTTACAGGTGAATTGTTATTAAAAAAAGAGGTAGGAAAATGATATATGAATTGAATAAAATACAGTTCTCTAACGTAAACGATTTATTAACGAGTGAATTAGTTAATATTGAAATAAAAGGAGTAGTTCAGGGGTATAACCCGGGATGTGTTTTTGTTGATAATATATTGAATCCAACTACTGCTATGGTGTGGTCAAAATCTATTGCTGGATTCTATTTTATTGGGAATGAGAACAATATAAGGTTTAATAAGAGCATAAACGAATATATTGATTCAAATATCGCACCCAGGACAAGAGAGTTAGGGTTAAATCATTTTGAATTTAGTGGCACAAGTCCAAAGTGGGATATAGCATTTAAAAGTATATTTAAGAAACGGAACCTTGTTCAGTCTAAACAACTTACCTATAAGTATAAATGTAAAGAAGATTCTGTTCTTGAAAATCTTAAAATGCAAGATAAATTTGAAATGGTAAAAATAAATCATCAATTATTTCATAGAAAGATTAATAATATAGATTTTGTTAAATCAATAATATTAGATTGGTGGAGCTCATTAGAGGACTTCATCCATCATGGTGTAGGATATTGCATGATGGATGGTGAATTAATTGTTTCTTGTTGTATATCAAGTTGTGTAACCCATGATTCAATGGGCTCACACACACTAACCGTAGAGGAGTATAGAAAAAATGGTCTTGCAAAAATACTAATTAACGAATTTCTAGAGCACTGTAGAGATCATAAACTCGAAGCTTATTGGGACTGTATGGATGAAAATCTTGGATCACGTATGTTAGCAGAAAGCTGTGGTTATAAGAAGGAATTTGAGTATAATTTATATAGTTTTAAAATATGAATATAGGGGGTTTCATAGATGATAAAAATGTTAGCTAGAGATTATCATGAAATCTCTAAGTTATTAAATCATGGCATTAAATATCCAGAAGTTATTTCTGTTATAGAAGCCAATAATCCAGGAGCCATATTTGTGGATGAAATTGATAAACCGAACACAGAATAACAAGTTTTTTTTTGATTAATCATTATTGGTTATAAATTGTAAGGAGATCCTTAATTTAAGACTGACTTTATTAGCTTGCTGAGACTATATAAAAAATAAACAAATCCTATCTCTGTAATAGGATGGGGTTTTTAAAGATCTATTCATAGGATAAGAGCCAAAACTATTAATCCAAACAAGGTTAATAGTTTTTATTTGAATTAAATTCATTATAATAATAGAGATATTTAAAGGGGGAGTAACTTGAGTATACAGCTTTGAATCACATTTACAACAAGGGCAATTCGAACGAGCGAGTGTGGTTATCACCGAGAGAGGTATCTTGAAAGAGCCACCGGGAAATTGTTTTTTTACTTTACCATATGATAAATATACATTTACTATATGATAAATGTACATTTACGATAGTCTAGGTTATATATATAATTATGCAATACTACTTAGTAATTTTGAGAGGATTGATTATATGAAATTACCTCAATTATTTTTAGGAAATTTAACCGCTTCCGTTCCAATTATTCAAGGAGGAATGGGTGTAGGGGTGTCACGCTCTAGACTAGCTTCAGCTGTAGCTAATCAGGGAGGTATCGGCATCATTTCTGGATCTCAAATTGGTTTTACTGAACCTGATTTTGCAACAAATAACCTAGCTGCCAATATTAGAAGTTTAAAAAGAGAAATTAGAAGAGCTAGAGAATTGAGTCCAAACGGAATAATTGGAGTTAACTTTTTAGTTGCGATGAAAAATTATAAAGAATTGGCTTTAACTGCTGTAGAAGAAAAAGTTGATTTGATTGTTTCTGGTGCTGGTTTACCTAAATCCCTTCCTGAAATTGTAAAAGGAACTAAAACAAAAATTGCACCTATTGTATCTTCAGGAAAAGCAGCCAAATTAATCACAAGAATGTGGGATAAGAAATACAACTATCTACCAGATTTAGTGATTGTTGAAGGCCCTGACGCTGGGGGACATTTAGGTTTTACTTTGGACGAATTAAGGGCTAATCCAAAAATTGAATTGACTGAAATAGTTAAAGAAGTTAAAGATGCTTTGAGCTCTTTTCAGGAAAAGTATAAAAAGCCAATACCTATTATAGCTGCTGGCGGAGTATTTGATGGATCGGATATTGCTAAATATCTAAAAGCAGGGGCATCTGGTGTACAAATGGGTACTAGATTTGTTGCAACTAAAGAATGTGATGCAGATATAAATTTTAAAGAAGCTTACATAAACTCAAAAAGTGAAGATATTCAGTTAGTTAAAAGCCCCGTCGGATTACCAGGTAGGGCAATAACAAATAAATTTGTGAAAAAAACTGAAGCAGGGAATATTCCTGTTCAGAAATGCTATGATTGTCTAATACCATGCAATCCAAAAAGTACGCCTTACTGTATAACAACTGCCCTTATTGAAGCTGCTAATGGAAAGCTAGAAAATGGTTTGATTTTTTCGGGGAGCAATGCACATAGATTAAAAGAAATTGTGTCAGTACAGCAACTTATGACTCAATTAGTTAGTGAAGCAGAAGCAGCACTAGTGTAATTTAAGGCTCTGGTACAAAAATAGTTAGCTAATTCCCTTAGATTTGATGAATTAAGATGCTTTCCTTCTGAGTCGACTGCACGATATAAATACATCCATGCTCCTTTTACTTTCACATACCTTTCGTCAACTCTTCAAGAATCAATTGTGGATTTTTAAGATGACGTCGTACTCTTTCGTCTAATTCAGTCTGGTCCTTTTTGATGTACCCAACGCATTATGGTAGCGTGAGCAATAGCAAAACTACCTTGCCACTAAATAACAAAAATTCAAGTTGTACCGAAGGTACTTTCGGTCTATAAGAAGTATGAATTTAGATTCTGGATATTAAATACCTGTTTTGGTGACGGGAAAGAATGTAAGGTTTATCGGGAAGGTGTCAATTGGATTTTTAATCATTGAGGGTAAAAGTAGGGGCTGTCCGAAAAGGGTAAATCCGAAAAATATTAAAGTCGAGAATGTTGGTATATCAGTATTCTTGAACACAAAACGGGGAAACCAATAGTCGGAAAATCGATTTATTGGACAGCCCCTGTATTGTGTTGTTGATCTTCCATATATGGTGCAAGAATATAGTTAATAAACTAATGTGAAAAGAGAAATAGAGTTCAACTGCATAGCTTGATATATAATTGCATAAAAATAGGAAGGGAAATGTATTGAAGTATAATTGTCCATGTTGCGGTTATAAAACCTTAGATGAAGAACCTATTGAAACATAGGAGATTTGCAGTATTTGTTTTTGGGAAGATGACTTTGTTCTATATTAATGATCCTGATTATAAAATGGGAGCCAATAAACCTTCATTAAGACAAGGACAGAGAAATTATCTGATATTTGGAGCTTGTGATGAACGATTTATAAGTTCTGTAAGGGAACCTTTGATAGATGAAATCAAGGATTCCGATTGGAAAATATTATCTTAAATTAAGTGGATAAAGTACTATTTTTTCCATAAAATGGCGCATATCTGAAATATAGATATGTGCCATTATTCATTTTAGGGCCATATTGTTGAAAATGTGATATGAAAAAATAGTAAAATAATGGTAATAAGAGAGGAGGGAAAAGGATTGTCTGTAATCGTATTCTCTGCCTTGATTTTAGCAATCGTATCAACATTTTATGCTATCAAAGGTAAGTATCAATTTTACTGGATTTCTGCCATTGGAATTTATATTTTCAGTTTGTTAGCTGGTTTTTCAATAGGACAAATGACAGTTGGTTTAACCTTTATACCTTTGACTTTGGCTATGGGATATTTTTTCGGTTGGATAAAAAACAAAGTTAACATCATTATTTTTCTGTGTTTAGGTATTTTAATTGGGTTCCTAATGGTCCTGTATATCGATGATGCTTGGGTGTTTTTCTCCCTTTGATTTTTTAGCTAAAGGGCATTTTAATTAAAAGATCAACCTTCTTATGTTGAGTTTGGACAAATACAAAAAGTTATTAAATCATTTTTATTCCGATGGGTGCTTATCTTTCCGATGGGTGCTTATCTACTTGAAATTGTGAAGGAAAGCACTTAAAGGAGCAGAAGAGTTGAACAATTGACATTGATCTCAATAAGGTCAGTGTCTCTTGTTATTGTAGGGATTTTTTCCCCTCTGAACTATGTTACAATAAGAATGTACGTTCGATTTCGGTTGAATATAAATATTAGGGGAGATAACTAATGGAGAAAATAAGCTATCCAACAGAGTGGAATCTAGATAAGATTTTTATAGGAGGAAGCAAATCAATTCAATTATTAGATCATATCAATCAATTAGAAGCTCTTTTACATCAACTAGAAGGTAGTGTTAAATCGTTTATTGCTCCACTTTCAACAAGTGAATCAATTAAAGTGGTCAATTTAGTAGAAAACATCGGAAACATTCACTTATACTTATCGCAAGCTAATTCGTTTATCACTTGTCTCCTAGCAGAAAATCCAAAGAATCAAGATGCTGCGATTTTACGGGGAAAAGTTGCTCAAAAAGAATCTCGTTTTGAAAAAGAGTTATCGAATGTAAAGAAGATATTAATAAATACAAAGGAAGATGTTTGGGATAGTATACTAGAAATAGAAGAATTACAAGAATATAGATTTATTCTAAACGAATGGCGTGAAAATGCAGATAAGAATTTGTCGGAAGAGGAGCTAAATTTAATTTCTGATTTAATGGTTGATGGGTACCATGCTTGGGGACACTTCTATAATGATCTGGTAAGTAGTATTAAATTAAATATTCAAATTGATGGAAAAGAAGAAAATCTATCAGTTGGACAAGCCATTAACTTGAGGTCGCATCATATTGAAGAAGTGCGTAAGGAAGCTCATTATGTATTAGAATCTACATGGAAAGAGAAAGAGGAATTATTCAGTAAAATAATAAATCACATTGCTGGCTTTCGTATAGAAGTGAATAACAAGCGCGGGATAAAAAGTGTAATAGAAGATCCTTTGAAAAAGAACAGAATGAAGGAAGAAACACTAAATACGATGTGGGCAGTAATCAGTAAATATAAACAACCTTTTTCGAATTACTTGAAGAGAAAAGCTGAAATGATAGGCGGATCTAGTATGACAGCTTATAACTTTTGGGCTCCTGTTACAAAAAATAATCAAGAGATAAAATTCGAGGAAGCTGCCACACTTATTACGGAACATTTTAGTCAGTTTGGAACCGAATTAGAGGACTTCGCCCGGCAAGCTTTCAATGGAGGTTGGATAGAAGCCGAGGATCGTCCAAATAAGTCTGCTATTCCATTTTGTGCCGGTTTTCCACTAACAGGTGAATCAAGAGTTTTTATGACATTTAGGGGCACTTTTTTAAATGTGTTAACTCTTGTTCATGAACTAGGTCATGCTTTCCATAATCATGCCATGAAGTCTGTTAATGGGTTAAATAAAAGGTATCCGTTAAGTATTGCTGAAACTGCTTCAACCTTCTCCGAAATGATTATTTTTGATGCGGCTTTAAAAAAAGCAAAATCAAAAGAAGAAAAATTATTTATACTGGATGAAAAATTAAAACGAAGTGTAATGAACTTTATGAATATTCATTCGAGATTCTTATTTGAGCAGAGATTTTACAAGGAACGTAGTAAAGGTATTGTTTCAGCCAATCGACTAAATCAGTTAATGGAAGAATCAATAAATGAGGCGTATGCTGGTTCCCTAGAACAACCTTCAATTTATTCTTGGGTTTGGACACCACACTACTATATTACTCAATCGCCTTTTTATAATTTCCCATATACTTTTGGTTATTTATTTGCATTGGGCATTTATGCAAAGGCAAAAGAGAAAAGAATAGATTTTGAAAAAGATTATTTGAAATTACTTCGTGATTCAGGAAGTATGACTGTGGAAGATTTAGTTATGAAACATTTAGGAGAAGATATTACTTCAGAGGAATTCTGGGAAAAAGGAATGGAATTATGCGTGAAAGATGCGGAAGAATTCATTCAATTAGCTTCTTCTTAAATTGTTGGACTATATTAAATGCTATGCTTGCCAATTGTTATGATAAGGACCTTAGCATCGTGAAATTTTTCATTAAAATCGGGCGCACTTGTGGAATAACAGAGGTAGAAATTGATACAACTTTTTTATAAAATTCACATTTAACCTTCAAGAGAAGAAACCATTTTGATCAATCTTTTTCAAAATGGTTTCTTTTTGTTAGGGAAAATAGAAAGGTTTGAGAGATGTTTTGTCAAACTTTACTCCAAACCAACATTTTTCTCTTTATTCATGTTAATACCCAGTTGATCTTGCAATACCTTTGTACCCTTTTTTGTAAGATGGACTGCTCGATTCTTTTCTGCTTTTGTAATCCATTCTTGCTCAAAAAATAGTTTAGCTATCGCAGACCCTAGCCAACCTGAAATATGATAACGCCGTTCACTCCAATCAAGACAAGGCTTTGCAAATATTCTCCTTTTTGTATTTGCCTCTTCGATATTAATTCCAAAATTTAAAAACCACTTCTTGCCTTGATTAGTCACAACGTATTCCCCGTCCTCCAAGGTCAGAAATTCCTTATCAATTAGCTTCTCAGTTATCTTTACACCAAGCTCTCCGGCAAGGTGATCATAACATGTTCGAGCATACCGAACCTGTTTTAGTTGATCAGACTGTCTTAAAGAGCGTACTTGAACAGTTGGTGCGATTGTCCCTAATTTTTCGAGAACTTCTGCAACCTCTTGATTAGCAAGTCGGTAATAGCGATGTCTACCATGTTGTTCAGCAATAAGCAGATTACCCTCGACTAATTTAGAGAGGTGAGAACTAATTGTTGGATGTGACACTTTAGCCATATAAGCTAATTCACTAGCAGGAAGAGCCTGATTACTCATTAAACAATCTAAAATTATTGCTCTTGTAGGTTCAGCAATTAGTTTTGCTATATATGAGATATTCGGATAAACATTCATATTTTGATGATACCCTAATTATAATTTTGCTACAATGGGGTCATGTCAGCATTTCGCAGAAAACATACGCTAAGACAGTACCAAAAAGGGTTTTCTTTCGATTTAAAGGGTACTTTGCTTTAGAGAATAAGTTTTGGGTCTTGAATTTATAATCAGAGAAAAAGTAGCTCTACAGATTCTAGCATCAAAAACGGTCATTATTGGAACACCCATATATCAACACTTTTTTCCTTAGCGTATGTTTTGCGCTTTTTGTTGGTAGGACCCCTACGATCAAAATGAATCTAATGGTAAGGAGAAATTAATTATGAATGTAATTGATCTTAGTGTATTGAATTTGAAAGAAACACGTCGACGCTCAATTAAACTATGGAGGTCTCTTCCTGATAGTTGGATAACTTGGAGGCCAGACAAAGATGCAATGACGTTTGGAGAGATGATTCGACATGTATGGAGTGGCAGTTTTGACTATCATATGATTTTAAGAAATAATGGGTCGGTTAAGACTAAGACAGCTCCTCCATACTTTCAAGAACCAATTGTTTCAGTTGATAAAGAGGTTGAATTATCAAATCAGTATTTTGATGATTTTATAGAATATGTCCAATCGCTTTCAGAAGAGGAGTTTGAATCAAGACTAATTGATCGAAGTGATGTTGACTACCAGCGATATTTAGGAGACATGCTATTGCGGATTGCCTATCACGATGCAGTTCATGCAGGTCAATTTTTACAATATTTACGGATGGCTGGTTTGGAGAGGCCTATGATATGGGATTAAATTTCAATATATACCTTCAAATTAAAATAGTTACAAGCCACTAGAGTACAGTAAATATTATACAAATGATTATTATAAATATAGAAATACAGATTTTACAACAGACCTACAAGCTGTGGAACAAGAATATCTATCGTTTGTCAGCTCAACATACTGGAAGAGTAATTTTCCTGAGAATTGGCAAGAGACGAGGCGTTTATTAACTGAAAAATATAATGATTTGTTGTACCAATTAAATCAAGGGGAATCGGATAAATTTGAAAATGAAGATGAAAAACAATTGTTCATAAAGATTATTGAGCAAAGAATTAAGTCTCTCAATAGAAAAAACACTAATGAATTTAGGGACAAAATAATGGCTGATAATTTAGTGTGGCTATTAGAAGAGATGTTTCCAGATGAAAAGTTTATTATATGGGGACATAATGTTCATATTATGAAAAATAGATCTATTATCAAAATTGATCCATATGAACCATTTAAGAACATGGTAGAAAATTTACCAGAAGAAATTAAAGAACAATCATATATAGTGGGACTTTATATGTACAGTGGAAAAAATACTGATAACGACAGAAAAATTTATGATATAAGTACTGAACATAAAACAAACTCAATAGAATATCATCTTAATCAACCAGGATATTCCGTATCATTTTTAAATATAGATATTGAAGATGATGAAAAGAATACGTATTGGTGGAATGCTGAAGCAACAAGTCAGCTTTGGGGGGCAAATGAGGAAACATTTATCCCTAGCGAGCAATATG
>NZ_JAEUFG010000048.1 GCF_018588585.1 Bacillus sp. SM2101 | reverse complement strand
CTAAAATATCTTGGTTGAAGCAATATTAGTCAAAACATCAAGAAAGGCGCTCTCAGTATTATTACTGACAAGCGCCAGATTGCTGAATAACATTTCTCAAGTTGGGCAGTGGAAAAAAACTAATAGACTGATTAATTATTGTGTGTAATAGTATATTATCACTCTTTAAAAAGCCTAAATCAATCAATTCTTCAGTTTTACTACTTTCCCGGAAACAGGATTAACTATAATCTCATATAGGTCTCCATTTTTTAAATTAATTACATCAAAGTAGTAAAAGCCTCCTACAAAGTAATAATCGTGTATAGTCCCTATGGCATACTTGACATCATCTTCATCCGGATAATAAATTACACTGTTTTCATATTCTGTTTGTATTAGAGTTTCCACCTTATTGTATGCAGCTTTATAGGTTAGGTTAGGAAGAATAGAATAAAAAAGTATTAATGGCCCAATATAAAACAATAATAATATAAGAATAATCTTTTTATACTTCTTATTTAATAAACTAAATAGTAGAATCTTACTTTCTCTATCAAAGGATTTATTCACTATGTAGGGTTGTATAAAAATAACCATATAAAACACTAGCGCATAAATAATATTTTTATAAAAATGCTCATTAACGTAAGATAATGCTACAAATTCTATTGAACTAAATACAATAGCCGCGTAAAACCAGACTTTTTTCTTAGACATCATTGTTCAGGTCAACATTAGCATAAAAGACCTTACCCCTCCTTAAATCACCTTAATTTCTATTATGTATACATAATCAGAATAACAATAACCAACAATATAGTTGAGATTAAAAGGTATAGAGCAACCTGTAATCCTCTAATTTACCCTCGCTTTTCTCAGGATATTTTGATATTTTGATATTTTCTATTAATCTTTTTTCGTTTCTTTCTCAAAGATCTCATGTTGTCATAGAAATACCAGTGAAACAAGCTATTTAGTAAATCAGTATTCATCATGAAAAAACACCTCCTCAAACTTTATAATTCATATATAAATTTTCATTAAAGTACTTTTGTAAAGCTTGGAGGGTATGTTGATAATACTTCAATTACATCATTTGATGTTAAGAATACATAATGTGTTACTGAACTTGATTCATATATACCCGAACTCTCTTCAAGAAATTTGCTTAAATAATTCGATTTTTTCACTTTAAATAGAGACCATTCACAATAAAACGGCTCCTCATATTTTTGATGTAGATAATCTAACATAAGAATTAAAGTGCCTTTATCTGTATTAGTATAAGATAATACACCTACTTCAAATTTTACTAAAAAACTATTTCTTCCATTTTCATCACTGAATCTTAAAGAAAACCCCTCTTCACTATCACTTAGTGATTCATTGTATATATTTGGAGAAACGTCAAACATTGGCATCCATCTTTCCCATTCCACTTTATTTCCCTCGCTATCTTTGAACACGATTAAGTTGTATTTAGTTTTTTTGATTCAAATAGCAGCCTTATTAAATCTCCTCGCAAATTCAAGGATCAAAATTAAAACAAAATAGGTTTTATCATTTTTATTTCATAACGTTATGTTTATTTGTGCACAACCTTATTTTCTCAAAATAAAAAAAAAGATATAGACTTATATTTCATTTTTTTATATCATGTAGATAGAGTTCTTTTAAAAATTAATTAAATTAATATAAATAAGTAAAACCACAGATTGGTTCAAAGTGAACAATCTGTGGTTTTTGTTGCATCTATAAGTGAAATGATAAAATTTAGATACTACTGCGAATTAACCCTACACTAGTAAGTATCTAATTTACTAAACGATATCTCGAAAAAATCAATCTAGTTTGGTTTATAAAAGAACTGAAACATATTTCACTTGTGTTTATTATAATTTAAAATGTGTGTTTACAAGAGTTTTCTAAAATAAGTGGGTGATTCATTATAATCCAATGTCTTATAAAAATTAGCTGCTCTTCTAGTAGCTAATGCTACTAATTGTGACTTCCTGGATTTTGACCAATCTTCAAAACAACTCATTAATTTTGTTCCAATACCTTCATTTCGATATTCTTCTACCATAATTTCTTCTACCCATGATACTCGACCGTTGGCGTAAAAAGTAAAGTGATCAAATCCTAAACAGTAACCTATTAATTTGTCTTCATATTCAGCAACCCTTAAGAAAACAGATTCGTCTAGAAGTAATAGGTGATGTTCTCAACAAATAATTCTTTTTTAGGCATAAATGATGTCGCAAACTTTTCTACTAACTTTAATAATTCATTAATATCTGATTCTTTTGCTCGTCTAATTTGTATATCCACTAAACTTCCCCCTCTAAAATTCTTTCATTCATCAAGTGATTTGAACACTTTCCCATTCGACACGTTGGGTAGGTACTCCTATATTAGTTTTATCTTTTTACTTGCTCTTCGTATGAATTCCTCATTCTCTACCCGTTGTTCAACAAAATGTCCATTGTGGTTATAAAATTTCTTGTTTAAAAAATATTACTCAAAACATACAGAAAGACGCTTTTAGTTATCATTTCTGAAAAGCCCCATTCGTATTATGAGGTCAGCCAGTAATTTTTCTGACTGATCTCATTTAAATAGGTATTATCCTTAAAGTAGTCAAGATAGCCTTTACTATATTCTTGCACCATATTGTTGAGTAACATTAGGTAAATTTAACATATTGTACATTTAATCTCCCATTCTTTTATATTCTGAACATCCCCCTATCAAACACAATCTATCTTGTGTTTACTAAAAAATAGAAATTTAATGTAACATCAATATAGAAAAGAAAATTAATCCTACCAAAATTGAACCTATTATTGTATGTCGGAATGTTTCTCTGCCATTTTTTATTGCTTTGACTAAATCAACACAAAGGATAAAGAATAGAATTGGTGGTATGAAATAAAATAAAGCAAACTGAAAAGTCATCTAATTCCTCCAATATTATTTTTACTTAGTTAAATTTTACTAAATAAAATTAATATTGGTAATCACAACTTACCTTGTGTTTACTAAACATTTTGGTAAAATTACCTTATAACTAAACTAGAGGTGATAAATATGAAACTTGAATTTCCTTTGTTTCTTCTAATAGTTTTACTTTTTGGCAATGTTGTTCATTATTTCTCACCAAAGTATGAAGAAATATATTTAATATTAGCCGTTGGAGTTGTTTATCTTATTCTAAAGAAACTAGGCATAATGAAGAAAAATGTCAGTCCAGCATTTGGGATTTCCTTAATATCTATCACCTTGTTTGTTTTCTTTGTGATCCCCGCCCTTTTCATTTATTAGAAAAAGAATTTTCTGGTGGGAAACATAACTATCATTGAGTGTAATAAAATGATTAATCCGACCTAGCACATTAGTACAAGCGTCTTATAAACCATTGCATATACTGCTCTATAGCTCTCCCTAACAATTATTCCTTCCGCTTCAGTTAGTGGGAGTTATACTTCTATAAATTTTATAAATTGATTTATTTGACCTAGAACATTAATACAAGCAAGGTTGAATAATTTTACATAACATTAAAGTAAACCCATAACTATCATTCTCTCTTCCTGTTGCCTCCTTTGACGAACACACAGGGAGAGTATTTTTTTGCTAACCGTCACATTTGCTAATAAGTTCTATAAAACTATTTCATTTGATTAGTACAACCGCACATAACTTATACTTAAATTTCGAATAAAATATTGTGTATTAAGACTCATTGCACTACCCCTCTAACTACCCTAGGTATACCTCCTTTTATATGCCTTGATACATTTCTCGTAGGGTAATTTGTCATGCTATCCTCTCTCACTCCGCGTCCAACGCTATAAGGAAGAGAGGATTTTTTTAATCAACAAAATGCTTATTATGTTTCATTAAATTTTCTGGCAAAAGTGTTTATTTTCTTCTCATGATTCACCATTCATCATAAAATAATTATTACTTAATCTTTCAAAAAAGGAGTTTAGTATATGCCCATTGCGTATGTTACTAATTTTTCAAGTGGCACTGTTTCTGTCATTGATACCAAAACTCAGTCAGTTATTGCTACAACTCAAGTTGGTTCATTTCCTATTTCGCTTGAGTTTTCTCCAGATGGAAAACTTGCTTACATTGTAAGAACTAGTGGAATTGTCTCTGTCATTGATACCAAAACTCATTCTGTTATTGCTACGATTCAAGTTGGTTCATTTCCTCAGTCGGCTAAATTTAGTCCTGATGGAAAGCTTGCTTACGTTAATAATAATGATGATGCTACCCTTTCCATTATTGATGTCAAAACTCATTCTGTTATTGCTACTGTTCAAGTTGGAGTTGATCAAGCATTTTTTTTCGCATTAACTCCAGATGGAAAACTTGCTTATGTGAATACTGATGAAGATGAGACTGTTTCCGTTATTGATACTAAAACTCATTCCGTTATCGCCACTATTCAAGTTGGTGAAGATTCAGAATTTCTTGCATTTGCTCCTGATGGTAAACTTGCTTATGTTGGTAATGAAGGTGATAACAATATCTCTGTCATTGATGTTAAAACTCATTCTGTTATTGCTACTGTTCCAGTTGGAGATGAGCCAGATTTTGTTGCATTTTCTCCTGATGGTAAGATTGCCTATGTTATAAGTGAAGAAGATCCCCTCACTGTTATTGATACTAAAACTCATTCAGTTATTGCCACTATTCAAGTTGGTGAAGATTCAGAATTTCTTGCATTTACTCCAGATGGAAAACTTGCTTATGTTGGTAATGAAGATGATAACAATATCTCTGTCATTGATGTTAAAACTCATTCTGTTATTGCTACTGTTCAAGTTGGTTTATTTCCTAATTCGCTTGCATTTACTCCTGATGGAAAACTTGCTTACATTGTAAATGGTAACAACACGGTCTCTGTCATTGATGTCAAAACTCATTCTGTTATTGCTACTGTTTCAGTCGAGTTAGACCCTTTCTTTGTTGCTATTACTTCTAGTTAACACAATTACTCTTGAGTTTAATAAAAATAATATATTTTACTTGGTCATATATCAGTTGCATCTTCTAACTTTTTGCATTTATTAATAACAACTATTACTGTAAAAGGACTGTGAAACTATGAGTAATTGCAAATGCAAAAATAAGAAACCTTTAGAGTCATTTAAGGATCAATCATTAGAAAAATTAACTTTATTTTCCAACTCTGTGTTTATGCCTCAGGCTGTTTTAACTTTGCCTCCTATATTGGTAAAAAAAGGTGATATTATACATTTAAATTCCGTTGTTACTTTAGAAATTACTACTGATGGTTCGGGTTTGCCCGTAAATATTAACATAGATTATATCCTCCAAAGAATTAGCAATAATGGAACACCAATAAATTTATCTACAATTGGATTACAAAGAGAATTCAGCAATCAAGACGTTAATTTGACTGATACTATAACCCCTAACCTAACTTGGGTTGATTATCCTGATACTGGTTTGCATATCTATCGAATATTTATTCAAGATGCTGGACCATGTGTCGATATAGATACCATTTGTGCTCAAACTCGTGCTTTAAATGCGCTAGTTATTAAACACTAATTTATTTTTTTGTAACCACAATACAAAATAAGTCTTATAAGTAAAAATTAGTAACGAGTTTATCTACATGGTCTTAGAGATGGGATTTTATCATTTTTTACTATAATGGAAGCACGCTAATTAAGTCTGTTAAATTCACCAGCAATTTAACCTAATAAATAATTAATCAAAATTACTTGTTATTCCACAATATGGCCCAAATCATAAATAAAGACACATCTCTTAGAGAAATGCGCCATATCGTATTATAAGGTCATCCAGATTGATATTTTATCTGGTTGGCCTTCTTTTTATAGGCTATTCTTTAGGTAGTCGGGATAGGACGTATGCGCCAGTGGGACTTGATCCCGTCCACAATACTGTCCACTCCCTACTTGTAGAAGGAAGGGGGTCTTTTTTAGTAGAACACTACACAACTATCATTGTGTTTACTACAAAGTGCTATTCAAAGAGTTAAAATCGATCTAGTGTATGAACCCTATTACTTATAATTTTATACCATCCTTTTTATGTAACCATTTTCGAAGCTTTGGATAGATGTTATATTACTTTTTATTACAGCATTGTATATGTAAACGCTAAAATTACTTTTCGATACTTAGGGTGGTCATGTAAAAGATTTTTTAACTCTAATATAGTTTTTCTATTAGAATCATCAAGTTGAATTTATTTCTTTTACGACATTTTGCTTTTCTTTTACTTCTTCCGAATAGATTGTCCAAATATCAATTTTCCATTGCTGTCCAAATAGGTTTATATGTACAGCCCAATATAAACCACTTGGTAAATGAGGCGTTTGTCCAATCAATTCATTTCTAAAGCTCATTTTAGATGGCTCTAACTTTAGTGTAATTTCTTTGCCTAATTCAAAAAACATATCGACGTTTATTGTATCTGATTCGAGATAAATATCTAAATCTCTCCAGGTCATTATTTTTAAAGAATAACTTCCACTGACTTGGGGGTTACCGAACTTTTTTAACAAATCGTACAGTCCCATTGTGTATAGTATTTCATCAGATTCCCTCATTATTTCTTTATTTAACTTTTCTAATTCCAAGCTCACTTTGATATGCCTGTAGATTCATCATCATAAATATCATAGGCAGCTATATTAAATGTATAAGTCTCATATTTCCTTGCTATGTCACCAGGGACAGTCGGGTTCTATTCTCCTTTGTTGAGCAGGACAATATTTTCCACTTGCAGCAACAAGAATAATAACTAAAAGAATAAATAATACTAATACAATTGCAGCTCCACTACCAGAGTGTCTTCCATAAGCACTCATTCGAATTCCTCCTTTCTATATATAATGTAATATATATTATGAAAGGATAATCTAAACTGCTTGGATTGATGTTCTGATACAAGCTCACATTTTTCATAGATTAAAACCCCACTACATAAATAGTGAGGTTTTCCGTTGAGGAATTCTATGAGTGCACAATAGTAGGCTGCTAATATATTCTATTTTCTGTAGCTTCATTTGGTATAGACACGTGACTTGCTTGTTTGAAAATGTGCTGTTATACCATTTCATACAAAAAGTACCGGAAAGGTGAAATTTAATTCCAATTTCTCACCCCCTAAAAAAGACATAAAAAATACGCCTAATTTGGCGTTATTCTTGAATCGGTGTTCCATCCGTATTCAATGATAATGCGTTTAACTCTTCTTCGACTTTAGATTGTAAAATTGATGGGACTTGATTAATGGTTCTTCGTCCATGAACGATCAAAGCGACATAAATATAAACCATGTCTTCACCTCCCTTCATACGTAGTATGAATAGGGCTAATTTAATCAGCATTATGATCAGCATCCAATTTAGTTTGTACGTCTGCTCTTAGATGTTCAGGGACTTGATCAATGGTTCTTCTTCCCTCTTTAATTAGCTTGTAATAAATATCAATCCACATCAACATCATCCCCCACCCCCTAACGCTAAGACGTCTTCATATACTGACGCTAGAGCATCCATTGTGTTCAATTGATCTTCTTTCATCTGTAAATTTTCTGCCCCACTGTGATTTTCAAATAGTATTATAGAACACATCTTTTGGAAATATTACTCTACCTCTTTTTGTGAACAATTATTTCAAAATTATAAAATTTATACAACTTCTTTTTCAACAATCTGCCCATAAATTAAATAAGCACTAATCTAAGTTACAGATCAGCGCCATATCGTATTATAAGGTCAGCCAGTAACATTTCTGGTTGACCTATTTTTAATAGGTATTATCCTTAAAACAGCCAGATGGTCTTTACTATATTCTTGCGCCATATTGTGGAATAACAATTCTTAGATTCGGCAGTAGAAAAAAACTAATCGATTCATTAATCATTTTATTTCATTATTAAAATAATTGATCTATTCGAACTGGAATTTCAATGCCTTCTGTAGGAAACAATCCTGTATTTTCAGTTACTCCTCCGTTGATATTTCCAGTCTGTTCTATCCATATTACCATCTTCATCTGTTCAAGGAAAAGGAGACTATAAGTGGAAAGGCATAATGAGCTTATTAAATCAGAAATACATCAACTATTAACAAGCAACCGCTACGTTCTGACTAAATTTCAGCATTAACACATATTATAATGTCTCAAACGAAAAAGAACACATATCTTATCCTAGTGCACAATTTAATAACGATGACGCATTTCTATTGCAGAAATGAATCATTTAGTTGCACCAACAGTAAACTTCATGACTATATCAACAAGGCTTAATACACCCTTATGTATTTTGGTAACAAAATTTTTCGGTTTACCAACTCCTTTTACCACTGTGATAGAATAAAGCTACGGATTTCATTTATCGACAGTGTTTTATTCACCTAGCCAAGCGTTCGCCAGTGTCATTGCTCCTTTAGCTGCATCTGAATCAGCTAGCGCATTTAGCATCATAAAATCATGTATGGTCCCTTGGAAACGTACAGCAATGACATTTACTCCAGCTTCTCGAAGTTTATTAGCGTACGCTTCTCCTTCATCACGTAAAACATCTGCCTCAGCCGTAATAACTAAAGCATCTGGTAGCCCCTTAAGTTGTTCTGTTGTAGCGCGTAGAGGTGAAGCTGTAATCTCATTACGCTCATCTTCATTCGTTGTATATTGATCCCAGAACCATTTCATCGCATCTTGGCGTAAGAAGTACCCTTCTTTAAATTGTTTATACGATTCCGTCTCAAAAGAAGCATCAGTTACTGGATAGAAAAGAAGTTGTTTTTGAATTTTTGGACCTCCACTTTCCTTAGCCATTAAAGTAATAGCTGCTGACATATTTCCACCTACGCTATCTCCAGCAACTGTGATTTTATCAGTATTCATACCGTATTCCTTCCCACTTTCAGGAATCCATTCTAATACCGCATAAACCTCCTCAATCGCTGTTGGATATTTTGCTTCAGGTGACAGACTATAATTAGTAAAGATAACAGCAGATTGTGAGCCCACAGCTATTTCACGAATCAAACGATCGTGTGTATGCTCGTTTCCGAATACCCAACCTGCTCCATGAGTATATAAAACAACAGGTAAACTGTCTGGAGCATTTTGTGGTTTTACAATTCGTACTGATACCTGCCCGGAGGGACCACCTGAAATTGTAATATCTTCAATATCAACTTTTGGCTTTTCAATAGCACCTGACTGAACCTCATCTACTGCTTTTCTACCCTCAACTGGACCAAGATCAAACAAGTAAGGTGGATTCTTTGTAGCTTCAATAAACTCCTGAGCCTCTGGTTCTAATACAACTTTTGATTCGAAGACTTCATGTCCTTCTACTTTCGATACAGTTTCCACATTTTCCACTTCCATTTCCTAAGATTGATTATTTTGTTTCTCCTCAATTTTTGCTGTGGAGCAAGCTAATATAGCTAATTCTATCGCGATAATGGTTAGAGATAGTTTTAATGATTTCATCGCTTTTAACCTCTACTAATCAAATTGTTATATACGAGGAAGAAATTTCTAAAGTAATATAAGGGAATTTAACGCTTTTAATTCTACCTGTTGGGTTTCTTAAACTATCGCTTTTGCATCCTCTAACGATACTCCAGTAACGTAAACTTCTAATACCACACTAAAAACAAATCAAGCTATTATCTTTCCGAAAGGTGACATAAGAAATAGTAACAAAAAGAAAAGGACTATATTTAGCCCTTAATAACCACAGTTTCTATTATGTTTCTATACATAGAGAAAGACGCTTTTCAGTATTATTTTCAGAAAATCGCCATATTGTTGAATAGCTATTATTTGTTATAAAGCGATTAAGACGTTACAGCAATTCCTTGGGCTCCATTTCCTCCACCAGGTATTTTCGCTATCAACTCATTATTTGAGGTTTGGAACACCTCAACACTATCGGGGTTTGCATTGGACACATATACTCGACTTCCATCAGTATTAATAGCCAATTGTTGTGGTGCATTTCCAAGTTGTACTTGTTTTATTACAGTATTACTAGTAATATCAATAACATTTATACTGCCGAATGGAGAAAAAACTTGATTAGCGATAACGTAAACAAAATCAGATGATGGAGATATCACAATATCAAGACTAAAGTTAGCTCTTGACAATTCTATAGATGCAATACGCATGTTATCCGCTATTCGAAAAGCTTCTACAAATTGTGAACCACCAATGACATAAAGGAATTCACCACTAGGAGTAATTACTAAATTCTGAGGGTTAGGAACAGGAGTATTTATAGTATCAAGTATTGTTTGATTGGAAGTTTCGATAACAGTTATCGTCCCAAATGGACTAACAACGTAGACAAATTGGCTATTGGGTGTACTTGTAATAGATAAAGGAGAGTTTGGCACAGAAATTGTTTTAATAACAACATTATTAGAAGTTTGAATGACAGAAATGGTACTATCCTGTGTATTAGCGATATAAACAAACTGACCATCAGGTGTAATAGCAATATTGTTATATGTGTTTGCTCTCGATCCTTTACCTACACTAATACACTGTACAACCCTATTCTCACTTACTTCTATAACAGATACTGTCGATGCGTCAATATTATATACATAAACAAACGCACTATCAGGTGTTATAACTAAGTTTTGGGAACCTCCTCCTGTACTAATAGGATCCCCAACAAGGGTATTGTCTGATATACGTATTACAGAAACAGATCCACTATTCAAATTTGCTACATAAGCAAAACTTCTATCTTGTGTAATCGCTACCCTGAATGGCGTGTTTTGAACTGGTAAAGTTGTGATCGGCATGTTTTCTTGTCCGTCAATTATTGTTATATTATTTGAGAATTCATTCGTTACATATACTGTTTCAAATGTCTGTTGACAGCTTACAACTGTAAATTCTGTAATAGATATTGGAACATTGTTCACCTCTGCTGAAGCTATGATTGTAACAACTGTACCTAAAAGAGGAGGGGTTACAGTCACCATAGATATATATTCACCATTATCATCAGTAATTGTTGGGTTCGGGTCAAAATTGACGATACCAGGTAACGAACTCGATAAACATACTTTCGCTCCTTCTACTGGACACACTCCATTAGATGTGACCTTTCCAGAAATAACAGCCTGACACTTTATTTCACACGGAACTATTAAAGTAATAGTTGGATTACAACATTTTTCTGAAAGCTGTTTTGTCAAAATTTCACACCTCCTTCTATATAAAACTGAATTTTTAAAAAACTATTATTTTAATCATTAACAGTTACAACCACTTTCTTTCATTATTCACCGAAGTCCTTAATAAAGCTCATATTTTCATGAAAGTTTGTACATTATATTTATATTCATGGAAAGGGTAGAAAGCTTTAATTATTTCACACAAAATTCAATGATAATATCACTTTGGTGGTCAAAAATAGATTTATCTAACCCTACATGAATACAAGCATTTCTCCAAATAACATACACCAAATAAGGTACTCACCTATTATTCTCTCTCCCATTTCTCCCCTTCCTCAAACAAGGATGAGCTACATACTTTCTCGAATTTCAACATTTTGTCATAAAAACATGTATATAAAAACTGCACTATACACAATGTTGTATTCCTTAGCTATCTCCACTGATATCTTAGGTATTTGATTTTTCATTCCATAAAAGAACTTATACATTCAGCGTTCTTCTCTTTTCTTACAGATCTTAACCACTCTTAGACTACATTATTTTTTTGTATGATTAAATTCAAAAAAAAAATCCTCTACTCATTATGAGTAATGGAATATGATATTGATTCTCTTTTTTTAATATAGGAAATAATACAATTAAAATTGCTCCAACCCCAAACGAAATTATCATAATTAATTGTATAATAGTCTCTTTCAATAACATTAGTGCCTCCTGAGTCACATTAACAACCTAATAACCATACTATACTATCACTATTGTTTCCTTAATAGGTAAGGTAACTATCCATAAGGTAGTCCAGATATACTTTACTACCTTCTTGCGCCATATTGTTGAAGATCGTCATTAAAGTCTTGTGCTTTTACTTAGCTCTAGGGAAACATTATTTTTTAAGTAGTTGTATTGATTAAGGTTTGTGTCCTGGAAGGCTTCTTCTCTATTTGATGAGATATCTGCATAATTTATGCTTTCACTAAATTGGGATTCTGTAAAATCATATCGGGTGTTGTCTATAAAATTATAATAATGCCATC
>NZ_JAEUFG010000047.1 GCF_018588585.1 Bacillus sp. SM2101 | reverse complement strand
AACACGGAAGTTAAGCTCTTCAGCGCCGATGGTAGTTGGGGGTTTCCCCCTGTGAGAGTAGGACGTTGCCAGGCAATTAAAAAACACAGAGAATTACTCTGTGTTTTTTGCTGTCTTCATTTTTCATTGACTTCTTAGATAACGAACAAGTTTATTGATGGAGTTGATGGAGATTCCTATTTATATGTATTTTTTAATAAGAATTGTAAAAGTAGAAAGGGTACTTTAGTAGTTGTAATGCTCAAAAATCTTTGGATAAATGGGAAATCGTTACTTGCGTATGAATGCAATAATTCATTCCACCATTCTGTCTCGTATCGACAAATCATGCTTAAATTGTATAGTAGTAAATAATGGACCATAATTTCAGATATGTTATTAGGTTGTTCTCGATTAATTAAAAAATAATAAGTTTCATTTGTCATATGATATTTCAATGGCATACAAGTTAAAGGGTGTAATGCTTCGCTATCGTCCATTGTAAAGGTAATAGTGTCTTGATTTTGAAATTGTTTATCAATATGTAGTTTATATGGGATAGTATGATTAATATGTTCTGTAAAGCGGTTATAAGTCATATGCAACACGTCTAAAATGTCGTTTGGGAATGTTAAGTGCTGGTCTGATTTGTGAGCAACTGTACAGCTATTCAGTTTGTTGTTGGTCATTTCAAAAAGATCATATAACTCAGGTACTTCTTTTAATAATGAAATCATCGAAAACTTCTCTCCCTCAAGATGTTTCATGTGAAACATTTTGTCGGAAAAACAAGTAAATAATCCATTTTTTTGTACTTTTACTTCATCAAATAGAAACTCATAGCTTTGTTTTTTTCTTTTTCGTGTTGATACACCATGAGCTAATACTGAGGTGGTTTCAGGGTATTGTGGGTCAACTGTTAATAAACATGCTTTGAGTAACTGTACCATTCCGTAAAATAATAATACCGGTTGTATTGACAAGGGTGCTTGAGAAGCAAGTTGATAATAGTTTTTTCCATGTTCTATATAGTAGATGAATGGGTAACAATTCTCGTAGCTCTTTTTTTCATGTTCAATTACCTCTAATTTTGTATAACTTTGATTTAAAAAGTCTCTGACTGTTACTGCAGAAAAAAATGAAGAGAATGATTGCCATATGCTTTTACTACTTATCAAATTACTTCCTCCATTACATAAATATATATTTGAAAATTCTAACTTATTTTTACTTCCTTGACAGTAGTTTATCCAGTTGATACTCTACTAATAATATTTTTTTCTATTAAAAGGGGGACTTGATGTTGTGGGAATCAAAATTTGTTAAAGAAGGTTTAACGTTTGATGATGTATTATTAGTTCCAGCTAGATCAGAAGTGTTACCTAGAGAAGTAAACTTACAAGTTCAGCTTACAAAAAAAATAACGTTGAACGTGCCAGTGATTAGTGCTGGAATGGATACTGTTACAGAAGCCGAAATGGCAATTGCTATGGCGCGCCAAGGTGGAATGGGTATTATTCATAAGAATATGTCAATTGAACAACAAGCTGAGCAAGTTGATAAGGTAAAACGATCTGAAAGTGGTGTCATTTCAGACCCGTTTTTTTTAACTCCTGAACATCAAGTGTATGATGCAGAACATTTAATGGGGAAATACCGTATTTCAGGTGTTCCGATCGTCAATAATAACGAGGAGCAGAAACTTGTAGGTATAATTACAAACCGTGATTTACGTTTTATCCAAGACTATTCTATGTTAATTTCTGATGTTATGACAAAGGAAGAACTGGTAACTGCTCCAGTTGGGACGACATTAGAAGAAGCTGAGAATATACTACAGCATCACAAAATTGAAAAATTACCTCTTGTAGATAATCAAGGAGTACTAAAAGGTTTAATTACGATAAAAGATATTGAAAAGGTCATTGAGTTTCCTAATTCAGCAAAAGATAAACAAGGGCGTTTATTGGTAGGGGCTGCTGTCGGGGTTACAGCTGATACAATGCTTCGTGTGGAAGCATTAGTGAAGGCAAGTGTTGATGTCATTGTTGTTGATACTGCTCACGGTCATTCAATCGGGGTGTTAGATACAGTTAAGAAGATTCGTCAAACTTATCCAGAATTAGATATCATTGCTGGAAATGTTGCCACAGCTGAAGCGACAAAGGACCTAATTGAAGCAGGTGCAAATGTAGTTAAAGTAGGAATAGGACCAGGTTCTATTTGTACAACTCGTGTAGTAGCTGGAGTTGGTGTACCACAAATTACTGCAATTTATGATTGTGCCACTGAAGCTAGAAAACACGATGTTGCGATTATTGCAGATGGTGGAATAAAATATTCAGGAGATATTGTTAAAGCTTTGGCTTCTGGTGGACATGTGGTTATGTTAGGTAGTCTACTTGCAGGTGTAACTGAAAGTCCAGGGGAGACAGAGATATTCCAAGGCCGTCGATTTAAAGTTTATCGTGGTATGGGGTCTGTTGGAGCGATGGAAAAAGGTAGTAAAGATCGTTATTTCCAAGAAGATAATAAGAAGTTTGTTCCCGAGGGTATAGAAGGTCGTTTACCATACAAAGGTCCTTTAGCAGATACAGTATATCAGCTTATCGGTGGTATACGATCAGGTATGGGGTATTGTGGTGCACAAAATTTAAAAGCACTTCGAGAAAAATCTCAATTTATTCGGATGACTGGAGCAGGTTTAAGAGAAAGCCATCCGCATGATGTACAAATTACAAAAGAGTCCCCTAACTATTCAACGAGTTAACAAGGTTAGCAGTTGATAAATAAAGGCTTGTTACTTTTCGTACTAAAAACGAAACACTACACAACTAGAATTCGTGGCATCTTTTCTTCTGTACAACAACGACTAATCATGTTAAACCACCTTATTGGTTCTAATTGGCTAACAATAGCAACAAAGTTTACGAAAAGAGCCTAAATAAGTGATAAATGATCGTCAACCAAGGACAAAAAAACTATATAAAACGGCGCTTGCATGACATTCTAAGACATAAGGAATTGACGATAGAATCGGTTATAAGCATGTTCATTTGCTGACCGATTTAGCATAAAAAATAAAAATTGATGCGATGAGAAGTGAATCAGGCTTTTAATAATTATGTTTTAAGATTGTCAGGAGATAGTGTGTATAACACTATCTATTTTTTTTTAGTAGAATATGATACAATAACGTCTATGTAATGTTAATGATGGAGGGTTTTTTAGTGAAAAACAGATATCAAAAAGGCTTAATTATAAGTCTTTTATCAATGATAATATTAATGACTTTTACGAATACATCTCAACGTGCGTATGCTCAAGAAGATCCACTAAATATCGAAGCTGATGCAGCGATAGTTGTAGAAGCGTCAACAGGTAAGATTTTATATCAAAAAAATATAGATACAATATTAGGTATTGCAAGTATGACTAAAATGATGACTGAATACTTGCTACTAGAAGCTATTGATCAAAAAAAGGTGACATGGGATCAAGAATATCCCGTATCAGATTATGTCTATAAAATATCACAAGATACAGGTTTGTCGAATGTTCCTCTTGTACAAGATGGAAAATATACAGTAAAAGAACTTTACGAAGCGATGGCCATTTATTCTGCTAATGGCGCGACCATTGCTTTAGCTGAAGTGATTGCAGGTTCAGAAACAGAATTTGTCAAGATGATGAATGCTAAGGCGAAAGAGCTTGGCTTGAAGGATTACAAGTTTGTAAATTCTACGGGACTTAATAATAATAGTCTTTATGATATGCACCCTGAAGGTACAAGTAAAAGCGACGAAAATTTAATGTCTGCTAGAACAACAGCTACACTAGCTTACAAGTTATTTAATGATTTCCCGGAGATTATTAATACTGCAAGTATTTCTAAAAAAGTGTTTAGAGAAGAAGGCGATTATCCTATTCAGATGGCTAACTGGAATTGGATGCTTCCAGGATTACTCTATGAATACGAAGGAGTAGACGGAATAAAAACAGGATTTACTGATTTAGCCGGCTATTGTTTCACAAGTACTGCAGAAAGAGATGGCATGCGTTATATTACCGTTGTAATGAACGCAAAATCAAACGGGAAATCTATTCCAGAAGCTCGATTTATTGAAACTGAAAAGCTGTTAGATTATGCGTTTGCTAATTTTAAAATACAAGAACTTTACCCTGAAGGTTATCAAATTAAAAAAGAATCTACTTTTCCTGTTGTGAAAGGTAAAGAAAAAGAGATTGAGGTATTTACAGCAAATCCAATCAAGACAGTAATTAAAAATGGCGAAGCTGAACAATTCGAGCCTGTATTTAATATTAGTGAAGAAGTATTAACAGAAGACGGTGCGTTAACTGCTCCTATTAAAAAAGATGATGTAGTAGGGACGATGACTGTTTCATACGAAGGTGACAATGGTTATGGTTTTTTAACCTCAGAAGGTGAAAAAACGATGCAAACAGATATCATCACGAAAACAGCTGTAGAAAAAGCAAACTGGTTTGTTTTAATGACTAGAGGAATTGGTGGATTTTTCTCAGATGTATGGACAAGTGTATCTGAAACAGTAAAAGGTTGGTTTTAACCACATTCATAACTTGTATAAAAAGATGATTGGCTCCCTTGATGGGAGCCTTCTTTAAAAGGATGAAGGGTGTAGTATATTGAATTTGAAAATAGCTTTTGAACGTCAGCTAACGACCGAAGTTAAAAGCACATTCAAATGAAATCATTCCAATGCACGCTGTGGATGAATAAGGTATTTACGCTTTTCTTGATAAAAATGAAAATTTACTATTAGGATTTTCTAGTTTTTTAATGTAAAATAATACACAATGGATTAATAATGGTTCAAGGAGGACAACATTAATGGTTAATACAGGTACTGATCGCGTAAAACGTGGTATGGCAGAGATGCAAAAAGGTGGCGTTATCATGGACGTGGTAAACGCTGAACAAGCGAAGATAGCTGAAGAAGCTGGAGCTGTGGCAGTTATGGCTTTGGAGAGAGTTCCTGCTGATATAAGAGCTGCTGGTGGAGTTGCAAGAATGGCAGACCCAACAATTGTAGAAGAGGTAATGAATGCTGTTTCGATTCCAGTTATGGCGAAGGCGCGTATCGGCCATATTGTTGAAGCACGTGTACTTGAATCTCTAGGTGTAGACTATATTGATGAAAGTGAAGTTCTTACACCTGCAGATGAAGAGTATCATTTAAATAAAAGAGAATATACTGTGCCTTTTGTATGTGGATGCCGTGATTTAGGAGAAGCGACTCGACGTATTGCCGAAGGTGCATCTATGCTTCGTACAAAAGGAGAACCTGGTACAGGCAACATCGTTGAAGCTGTACGTCATATGCGTAAAGTAAATGCTCAAATTAGAAAAGTTTCTAGTATGAGTGAAGATGAATTAATGACAGAAGCAAAAAATTTAGGAGCACCTTTTGAGCTTCTTTTACAAATAAAAAATGAAGGTAGATTACCGGTCGTTAATTTTGCTGCTGGTGGAATTGCAACACCTGCGGATGCAGCGTTAATGATGCAATTAGGTTCTGATGGAGTATTTGTTGGTTCGGGTATATTTAAATCAGAAAATCCCGCTAAGTTTGCACGTGCAATTGTAGAAGCAACAACACATTTCCAAGACTATGAGTTAATTGCTAGTCTTTCTAAAGGTTTAGGTACAGCGATGAAAGGTATTGAAATTTCATCAATCTTACCAGAGCATCGTATGCAAGAACGTGGATGGTAATTAAGGAGTAGTAGATATGGTGAAAATAGGTGTTTTAGGCCTTCAAGGAGCAGTGCGTGAGCATGTTTGGGCTATAGAAGCTGCAGGTGCGGAAGCCGTTGTGATAAAAAGGGTTGAGCAATTAAATGAAGTTGAGGGGTTAGTTTTGCCTGGGGGCGAAAGTACAACGATGCGTCGTTTAATTGATAAATATAGTTTTATGGAACCACTAAGAGAATTCGCTTCAGCAGGTAAACCTATGTTTGGGACATGTGCCGGTTTGATTTTGCTAGCTAATGATATTGTTGGCTACAAGGAAGCACACGTTGGGGTTATGGATATAACTGTAGAAAGAAACTCGTTTGGTCGCCAAAGAGAAAGCTTTGAAGCAAAGCTTTCAATATCTCACGTAGCGGATGATTTTATTGCTGTATTTATCCGCGCTCCTCATATCGTCTCAGTAGGAGAGGATGTTGAGGTATTAGCAAAGCATAATAACAGAATTGTAGCAGCTAGGCAGGACCAGTTTCTAGGATGTTCCTTTCACCCCGAATTAACAGAGGATTATCGGTTAATGAGTTATTTTGTTAGTATGGTTGAAGAAACGAAAGAAAAAAATTATGTATAAAACAGTTGCAAGTTCAAAATACTTATAGTAAATTATGTATACCAATCTAAAAATGAAGAAGCAACGACAGGAAATAGTAACAAGAATCTTTTTCTGAAAGAGAGTCGGTGGTTGGTGCGAACCGATGGGGAAGACTTGTGAATCCATCCTCGAGCAAAAATACTGAACAAACCTATTTTAAGGGTAGTAAGTATTTTCGGTAAAGTACCGTTATTTATTTGAAGTGAAAGATAATGTTGTCATTGTCTTTAACTAGGGTGGCAACGCGGGTTAACTCTCGTCCCTTCTTATAGGGATGGGAGTTTTTTGTTTGTTTAGGCCCTTTTTGTAAGCTTTGTCGCTATTGTTACTGAATGAAAACAGCTAGTTTTTCTTTGACAATTATCATTGCTTTAAAGAAAAACAGATACTACCAACACTAGTTGCCTGTTGAATTTATTTTTAGTAAGTAAAAAACAAGGGATCTTGATACGAAAACAGCTTTTATTTTAAAGGAGGGGTAACAATGTTAGATTTAAAAGTATTAAGAGGTAATTTTGAAGAAGTTAAAGAAAAACTAACATTTCGAGGAGAAGATTTAACCGATTTAGGACGCTTTGAGGAGCTTGATCAAAAGCGTCGTGAATTAATCGTAAAAACTGAGGAATTAAAAAGTAAAAGAAATGAAGCTTCTCAACAAGTCGCAATGCTTAAGCGTGAGAAAAAAGATGCAGATCATCTAATAACTGAAATGAGACAAGTCGGAGAGCATATAAAAGAGCTTGATGTTGAACTCCGTAAGGTTGAGGAGACTTTACAACAATTATTATTATCAATACCCAATATACCACATGAGAGTGTCCCTGTTGGTGAAACTGAGGATGATAATGTAGAGGTACGTCAATGGGGGCAAGTTCCTCAATTTACTTATGAGCCAAAACCCCATTGGGAGATAGCTGACGATCTAAATATTTTAGACTTTGAACGTGCTAGTAAAGTAACTGGTAGCCGGTTTGTATTTTATAAAGGTTTAGGGGCAAGGCTAGAGAGAGCTTTAATGAATTTTATGTTAGACCTACATGTTGAAGAGCATGGATATGAGGAGTTATTGACGCCATATTTAGTGAATCGCGCTAGTATGACAGGAACAGGTCAGCTTCCTAAATTTGAAGAGGATGCTTTTTTAATTGATAGTGAAGACTATTTCTTAATTCCTACTGCCGAAGTACCCGTTACTAATTTATATAGAGATGAAATATTGTCTGGTGAACAACTCCCTATTAATTATGCAGCGTATAGTTCATGCTTCCGTTCTGAGGCTGGCTCAGCTGGTAGAGATACAAGAGGACTTATTCGACAGCATCAATTCAACAAGGTAGAGCTTGTGAAATTTGTTAAACCAGAGCATTCATATGAGGAATTAGAAAAAATAACTAGTCATGCTGAAAAAGTGCTACAATTACTTGGATTACCATACCGTGTGATGAGTATGTGTACAGCAGACCTTGGCTTTACAGCTGCGAAAAAGTATGATATTGAAGTATGGTTGCCGAGCTATGGAACGTTCCGTGAAATTTCATCTTGTAGTAATTTCGAGGCATTTCAAGCACGTCGTGCAAACATTAGATTCCGTCGTGATAAAAAAGGAAAACCAGAGCATGTTCATACGTTAAATGGGTCTGGATTAGCAATTGGACGTACAGTTTCTGCGATACTAGAGAATTATCAACAACAAGATGGAACAGTCATTATCCCAGAGGTATTACGTCCATATATGAGAAATAAAGATGTAATTGGCTAGTAATAACAATGGGAAAAGTAATTTTATTGTAGAGAAGAAACGCTACATTTATTATAAGGTAGCAAATTGTTTATTACTAAAACTATGGTAAGTAGAATAAATGGAGGGGAGTGAAAACTCTCCTCAAAAAAGTTGTTAATTTATGTTGACAGGCTAGTCTATCATATGGTATATTAATTCTTGTCGATACGGAGGAATACCCAAGTCCGGCTGAAGGGATCGGTCTTGAAAACCGACAGGGGTGTCAAAGCCCGCGGGGGTTCGAATCCCTCTTCCTCCGCCATAATTTTGATTACAATTATCAAGCGCATAATATAATTGGAGATCTGTTGAATTCGTTACACGCGTAACGAATTTTTTAGTATAATTTTTGAATTGTGATCGTCATTACGGTTACGCCCCACATAATTCATACGATAATTGCATATAGCATATAAAAAACGAGCAATGGTTTTATTGCTCGTTTTTTATATGCTATTTAGTTAACACTCTTGAATGTTTTATAAACGTTGATATTCGTTCAATAACAGGCTCAATTGACTGCTTGTTTGAAATGATATCATAATCATTGATGTTAATGCGTAAAACTGGACACGCATTAAAATTGTTTATCCAGTTTTCATATCGTTCGTGCATTTCTTTCCAATACTCAATAGGCGTTTGTTGTTCCATTGGTCGACCACGCTCTTGTATCCGAGAAATAATATCATCTAAGCTTCCTTCAAGGTAGATTAACAAGTCAGGATGCGGGAAATAAGGTGTCATCACCATTGCTTCAAATAGGTTTGTATATGTTTCGTAGTCTACAGCAGACATTGTTCCTTTTTCGTAATGCATATTTGCAAAAATACCTGTATCTTCATAAATAGAACGGTCTTGTATAAATCCTCCACCGTATTCAAATATTTTCTTCTGTTCTTTAAAACGTTCTGCTAAAAAATAAATCTGCAAGTGAAAGCTCCACTTATTAAAATCACTATAAAATTTATCTAAATAAGGGTTTGAATCCACCTTTTCAAAGGATGTACGGAATTGTAAAGCATTAGCTAACGAATTTGTCATCGTTGATTTACCTACACCCACTGTACCAGCTATTGTAATAACAGCATCATTTGGTATTTCATATTTTTCTCGCAAATTCATTGAATTCTGCTCCTTTTAGTAAAGTCTGTTGTAGTATGTTTAGAATCATTTCTAAATCATTTTGATTTTGGACAAAGTCGAGTTGATCACCATTAAAGCGGAGAACTGGGATTGTAGGATTCTCACGTTCAAATTGTTCCATAGCTTGTTCGTAATCACTACATAATTGTTCTAAATAGCTAGGCTCAATATTTTTTTCAATGTCTCTACCACGCATGTTAATTCTATTAAGTAATGTATCTAAACTTGCATGTAGGTAAATAACTACATTTGGAGTAGGTAAATCCGCAGTTAAGATATTGTATACTTGTATATATTTAGTAAGTTGGTGATCTTTTAGCGTGCGTTCAGCAAAGATTAAGTTCTTAAAAATATGATAATCAGATACTACTGCTTTATTTTGTCTTATATATTTTTGTTCAATGTCTTCGAGTTGTTTGTACCGATTACAAAGAAAGAACATTTCCAACTGAAAACTCCACTCGTCAATATCTTCATAAAATTTTCCTAAAAAAGGATTCTCATCAACGATTTCTTTTAATAAATGGATATTAAAATGATTTTCAATTGCTTTTGCGAGTGAAGTTTTTCCGACACCGATTGGGCCCTCTACTGTTATAAAAGGTGTTTGTTTCATTATGTTGTCCCCCTCTTAAAAGGTAAAGAAAATCCTGCTTTGAATTCGAGTTATATTCATGTACGAGGTTTGAAATATTAAGCTTCTATCTATAGGGAGAAGAATAAATGCATATGCATTTTGTATAACAACCAAACGTACGATCAAAAAAACTGACAAATTGTATTTTATCACAGTGAATCATTTCACGGTGTGACAATCTGAAAGAAATTGTTGGGAAATAAAAATTAATACATTAGCTATTGGATATTATCATTGGTAAATTATATATGAAAGGAACGAAAGAGACTACTGTATAATGTATCATATATTTATAATAGTTAATTAAGGCTCTTTTCGTAAACTATGTTGTTTTACTAAAATCGACAGTAAGAAGTGTTTTAAAGGAGCTCAATAAATGTAAAAGTAGAAAAGAGGCTACGAACGCTAAATGTATACGTGATTATATTTTAGAACGTAAAGCAACAATTATTGAGAAAAAAGCCCTAATTATAGCGGGAGTTCTCTTAAAGTACTAATTGTAAGATGACTAATCTACATCACTTGTAAAATGATTTGTGTTAGTTATTTGGATTTTTTTCTATGAGTCAGTCCCTAGATATTAAGTACAGTGCCAATCCTCTCAATTCAATTCGTTCCATAGATAACGCCCGAAGGCAAAAGGTGCATTCGAGTGAATAAATGTACCACTTTTCAGGAAGGTCCGTAGCCTTTGCCCACTATATAACAAGGAGATAAAAAATGAATACAGACGAATATTACATGCGCCTTGCTCTTAATGAAGCAAAGAAAGCTGAACTAATAAATGAGGTTCCTATTGGTGCTGTAATTGTAAAAGATAATGAAATTATTGCTTCCGCTTTTAATTTACGTGAAAGAGAACAAAGATCGTTAGCCCATGCTGAATTACTTGCAATTGATGAAGCATGTAAAAGTATAGGATCTTGGAGATTAGAAAATACGACGTTATATGTTACGCTAGAACCATGTCCGATGTGTGCTGGAGCCATTGTATTGTCAAGAATTCAGAGGGTTGTTTACGGTGCCAAAGATCCAAAGGGAGGTTGTGCTGGAACAATTATGAATCTTTTAGACGAGAAAAGGTTCAATCATCAAGTAGAAGTTGAAAGTGGAATCTTGGAGAAAGAGTGTGGTTCTATCTTAACAACTTTTTTTAATAATATACGGAAAAGGAATAAAGAGAAAAAATGAAAAAATTTACAAAAAAATAATTTTCATATAATTTACAGTTTGTATTTCATTGCAATTTTTCGCTAAAGGCTTTATACTATTAATTGCGTTGGTAACAATGCATATAATATTTGGTTTCAATTTTGCCGTGCTAAGCGGGGAGGTAGCGGTGCCCTATACTCGCAATCCGCTCTAGCGAGGCCGAATCCCTTCTTGCGGTTAGTCCATTTTAGGGTCTGACTTAAGTAAGTGGTGTTGACGTCTGGGTCCCACGCAATGGGAATCCGTGAACCCTGTCAGGTCCGGAAGGAAGCAGCAGTAAGCGGAAGCTCTCATGTGCCGTGGGGTTGCCTAGACTGAGCTAACTGCTTAAGTAACGCCTAGGATGACTAATCAACGGAAGGTGCACGGCAGTTATTATACAAATAAAACTCACTCTTTAAGAGTGAGTTTTTTGTATAATTGAATAAAAAGATTTATCTTTCACTTTGAAAATGATTAATTAAGTAAGGTATAATGAATAAGATAAAAATGTGAAGGGGGCGTGTTTTTGAGTTACCAAGCTTTATATCGTGTTTGGAGACCACAACAATTTCATGATGTAGTTGGTCAGGACCACGTTACCAAAACACTTCAAAATGCACTGCTCCAGCAAAAGTTTTCACATGCATATCTTTTTTCTGGCCCTCGAGGTACCGGGAAAACAACTATTGCAAAAATTATAGCTAAAGCAGTAAATTGTCAAAAAGCACCTATTGCAGATCCATGTAATGAATGCAGTAGTTGTCGCGGCATATCAGATGGATCAATTTCTGATGTTATTGAAATTGATGCTGCATCTAATAACGGAGTAGATGAAATTAGAGATATAAGAGATAAGGTGAAGTATGTACCTAGTGCAGTTAGATACAAAGTGTACATTATTGATGAAGTGCATATGTTATCTATAGGTGCATTCAATGCATTATTGAAAACTTTGGAAGAACCGCCAGAGCACGTTATTTTTATTTTAGCTACAACAGAACCTCACAAAATACCTTTAACTATTATTTCGAGGTGTCAAAGGTTTGATTTAAAAAGAATATCACCACAATCAATTACCTTAAGGTTGAAAACTATTCTTCAACATCAGCAGGTGATTGTGAAAGATGATGCGTTACACGCAATAGCAAGAGTAGCTGAAGGTGGAATGCGGGATGCATTAAGTTTGTTAGATCAGGCATTATCTTTTAGCGGGGAAGAAGTTCAACTGAATGATGTGCTAACAGTTACAGGAGCTGTTTCACAGTCTTTTATTGCGGATATCGTTGCTGCCTTAAAAGATAGAGATGTTTCTAAAGGGCTTAAATCGCTAGATTCGTTAATGAATCAAGGTAAAGATCCAATGAGGTTTGTTGAAGATGTAATCATGTACTTTCGTGATATGCTACTATATAAAACAGCCCCTAACCTAGAAAATGTTCTTGAACGACTAACAATTGATGAGCAATTTAAGCAACTGGCTGACGATTTTAGATCTTCTGAAATTTACACGATGATTGATCGATTGAATAAAAGCCAACAAGACATGAAATGGACAAATCACCCTCGGATATTTTTAGAGGTAACGATTGTAAAGCTCTGCCAACTTGAAGAGCCTGAGACGATAAAGCAATTGCCGGAAATTGATTCATTAATGTCAAAAATAGAACAGCTAGAATCAGAGCTAAATCAACTAAAAGTTAGTTCTCAACATAATCAAGCACAACAAACAGATTCATCACAAGAAAAGCGATCGCAAAAAGGAACAAGAAAAAGTGGCTACAAAACACCGACTGGTCGCATTCAGGAAATTTTGAATAATGCTACTAAACAAGACCTCCAACTAATTAAAAGTCGTTGGGGCGATATGTTAGACTTGTTAAGAAAACAAAACAAAGTTTCTCATGCAGCTCTATTAAATGATAGTGAACCTGTCGCTGCCTCAAATGATGCCTTTGTGTTAAAATTCAAATACGAGATACATTGTAAAATGGTCGCGGAAAATAATAATAATATTCGTGATAATGTTGATGGTATATTAATTGAGATGGTCGGGAAGCGTTTTGAATTGGTCGGTGTTCCAGAAGAAAAATGGTCAGAAATCAGAGAAGAGTATATTCGTGGTCAAAGAGATGAAGAAGATAATGAAAATGAAGAGGACTTACTTGTTACAGAGGCTAAAAAACTAGTTGGTGATCATCTCATCGAGATGAAAGAATAGATAGAATTATATAAGGAGGAATACAATAATGCGTGGAATGGGAAATATGCAAAAAATGATGAAACAAATGCAAAAAATGCAAAAGGATATGCAAAAAGCTCAAGAAGAACTAGGTGAAAAGTCGATTGAAGGAACAGCTGGTGGAGGGATGGTAACAGTTACCGTTAATGGCCACAAAGAAGTCATCGATGTTGTAATTAAAGAAGAGGTTGTAGACCCTGAAGACATTGAAATGCTTCAAGATCTTGTACTTGCTGCTACAAATGAAGCGTTGAAAAAAGTAGAAGAGATGACTAATGATACGATGGGACAATTCACTAAGGGATTGAACTTACCAGGTGGAATGTTCTAGAGAGAATAATTTTCCGATTATTAAACGGTGAAAAGTACCTTTTAATAATCGGATTTACTGCTTGTTGGGATAAATAGGACGCTAACATTGATCGAAATTGTCTAGCTACAATCCCGTTAACAAATTAACAGAACCACATCTTCTTGACAGCTTGTCATATGGTTATTGTATATAAACAGGCGCATTGCGCTTTTTCTTATCTGGGAGGTTATCCTATGCATTATCCTGAACCAATATCAAAACTAATCGATAGTTTTATGAAGCTGCCAGGGATAGGTCCAAAAACGGCCGTTCGTCTGGCTTTTTTTGTGTTAAATATGAAAGAAGATGTTGTCCTTGACTTTGCTAAAGCTTTAGTCAACGCCAAAAGAAATTTAACGTATTGCTCTAAATGTGGCCATATTACTGACCAAGATCCATGTTATATATGTGAAGATGAGCGCCGCGATCGGAGTGTTATTTGTGTACTTCAGGACCCAAAAGATGTAATTGCAATGGAAAAAATGAAAGAATACAATGGATTGTATCATGTTTTACATGGTGCTATATCGCCAATGGACGGTATTGGACCTGAAGATATAAAGATTCCTGAGCTGTTAAAGAGACTACAAGATGATGAGATACAAGAAATAATATTGGCAACTAATCCTAATATAGAAGGTGAAGCTACCGCCATGTATATATCTAGGTTGCTAAAGCCAGCCAATATAAAAATGACTAGAATTGCCCACGGTCTCCCTGTTGGTGGAGATTTAGAATATGCGGATGAAGTAACTCTTTCTAAAGCATTGGAGGGTAGAAGAGAGCTCTAACTATTATAATCCAAGCTAAGTGAAGACTACTTGATGAGGTGTTTAAGTATGTTTTTTCTAAGAAAAGGTAAGTTACGTAAGCAATACGATAAATCCCTTATTAAGACGATTGAAGAAGTGAAAGAAGATTGGGAACATCATAAGCAGATTGTTGAAAGAAGTGTTGAGCCATCAAGAGAGCTTCTTAATGATCTGAAGATTATAGAGTCTACCTATTTTTTCCTTCTACGAGAAGCAAAAAATCGACAAGTATCAATGGCTAAATTCACCTAAGTGTTTTGTTGTAACGCTCATATAGTAAAATTAGATGCTGTTTTTACTATTTAAGAACATATGACGTAGCGTTACGTTTTTAACACGTTTTTGAAAGACGATAGGTACAACGTACTCTTGTTTTTTATGTATTTGATCTATGTCCAAAAACAAATTAAACCAAATATACATTACAAGTTAAGTGTTTTTTTCTATCATATAGATGATTTTAAAGTTCTTTTTCCTATGCTTGTTCAATATATTGTAGTAAAAACAATAGAGGAGAGGTATAGGAATGGAACCTATTCTTGTAATATCAATTTTTATATTTATTATCGTGCTATTATTATTAGTAGGTGCTCCGATAAAACCGTTACGTATGATTGGGCAAGGGTTTATTAAACTATTAATTGGTGCTTTGTTTTTATTTTTCTTAAATGCTTTTGGGGCTAGTTTAGGATTACATATACCGATAAACTTTATTACATCGGCTATATCGGGCTTTTTAGGTATTCCAGGATTAACAGCACTAATTATTATCCAGCTATTTGTATTACCGAGTGTATAACAATAGATGGTTGTTTATTTTTTTTGTAAAAACCAATTGACACTATTATTTAATATATGATATATTATTTCTTGTCGCTGCTTCAGACAACACATTGAATTTAAAAAAGTGTTGACACAAACTGACTGAAGTGATATGATAATTAAGTCGTTTTAATAAAGTTCTTTGAAAACTAAACAAAACAAAAGCGTCAACGTTAATTTTTTTGAACAAATGAGCAATCAAACTTTATTGGAGAGTTTGATCCTGGCTCAGGACGAACGCTGGCGGCGTGCCTAA
>NZ_JAEUFG010000046.1 GCF_018588585.1 Bacillus sp. SM2101 | reverse complement strand
TGAATAAGCTTTTACATTGGATTTATGCCTTATTAAAAAGCAAAACAACCTTCCAAGATATAACCTAGTTACTATATTTAACTATCAAATGAAAAACCTTCCAAACTGCATATTCGGAAGGTTATTTGTCATGGACAATTTTAGTATAACATGGATAATTAAATTTTTTTATTGAAAAATGTTGACAAACTATTAGCTGGTTTTGTTGAATAATATGGTCATGTAGTATTAGAACTATTCGACTCATTAATCATTTTGTTTACTTAACCAGCTTGTACACACTTTTCCAAAGTGCTCGATCTAAAGGTGTTAAACGAGTATTATTAGAATAATACAAATGAATGCTGGAAATTAGGAGTCTTTTTTATTCATCAATCAACTTTATAAACGTAGCAATATCTGCAGCATGACTTTCTGCATAATAGAAAGATGTGAAATCTTTAAAAATAGCGTTTATAGTTAAGGTTTCTCCCATTGATAAATTTTCACTTAAAACCTCATTAAACTCATCTTCATTTTGAATTTTGAAAGAGATTAGCCCTTTCTTTAGATTTTCCAAAGTATGTGGAATATTATTTAAGTATTTGGGATCTACTATAAATAAATAACCACCATATCCCTCATCAATACTAACAGACCCTTTTAAATGAAATTCACCATTAAAATCTATTTGATATTTTGTAATCTTATTATCATCTTTTTCTATTTTAATATTCTTAACAGTTAAAGTTCCTACCTCCGAACCTTCCTTAACCTTTTCTGGATCATAGATACTAAGGACCCTGGATAAATCTACATGCCCTATTTCATTCTCAATCAATATAAGTTGATGTTCAATATACTGTTGTAGATTAGTAATAGTATTTGAAATTACTTGATTTGATGTTTCATATGTTCCTCTCCAATATTTAACATCTTCTGAAAGTTGACTTATTTTGTCTTCGGCATTTTCTAGCTCTTCCTCATATTTTTGTACTAACACTTGCTGTTCATTTACTTTTTCAAGGTTATTAATTGTTCCATCTGATGAAGTATTATCACTCATACAACCACCTAAAAACAACACTAAAATTGAAAAAAACATGATAAAAAAATGTTTCAAATTATCCCTCCTATCCTTTAATAATTCTTCATTTTACTTTCAACAAGTGGTGAGACCCACAAGATAAGTACCCCATAGGCAAAGCCTTACCCATTTATGCCTAATTGGTTATAAACAAAGGAGTTTTGCAGTAATCCTCCTAAACAAATGCAAAATGGCTTAGCCTTTTAAGAAAGCCAATCGTGACAGTTATTTGCTAACTGCTGTATTCCCTCTATAAAAATAGAAGCGTGATATCCATCGCATACAGCATGATGCATTTGTAATGAAACAGGCAACAATATTTTATTTTCTTGAGTAAAGTATTTTCCACATGTAATGATAGGTAATAAAAAGTCGCAACCATCATTTATATTTAGGCTGAAGCCAGTAAAACTAACCCACGGGACACTTGATATAGAGAAAGAGTTGTTAGGTTCATTGGGTTTTGTAAAAAGCCCTTTAACATCATAATACCTCTTGATATCATCATTGTAGTTTTTATAAAAAACACTAAATTCATTTGAAAACTCAGTCCAAATGCAGGAGAACGATTTGTTATCACTGTGAAAAATTGTGTATTTTGGTAATATTTTATCCCAATAACCTAAAACTCCCTCAACGTTAAAGCATGTTCTAAATTCTTCATGTGAATTAACTACTTGACTGATCGTGTAGATAAAGGCAGGATATAGCTTAATTTCTTTGTTAAGAAGCTGTTCTAATAACTTTGTAATGTCTATATTTACTGTTATGTTAAAGGTACACTTTTGACTTAAATAATGTTCGAAATATGGATTTCTATCCCAATTTTGTCTTTCAATTAAATTAAACTTCATTTGATTAGCCTCCTAAAATTGATTTTAGGAAGCTAATTTATCTGTTTTCACCAAATTCCTCACCTCTAATTAATCATCGTTCAGAAGTTAGGTTGAAAGTTGAAATACAACCGTTCTTTTACAATTTCTCTATTAGTTTAGCATCAAGCAAACTAATTGACCATTGATCTTTTCCCTGAGACGCATATCTCAATTTCTCACATGCACCACATTCTGGAATATTAATTGAATCTTTAAGCCCTCGTTAGTTGAAGTTCATACCCATTATTAATTAGGAAGTATAACCATAAAAATAAAAGGTGTTGAGATTATGAAAAAAGTCTTAGTCGCACTTTGAATTATACTGTTATTTACGTTTGTGTTACCCTTTTTTCAGTTGCAAATGGTGAGAAAACTAACACTAACTATGAACTAACACAAAGTGCATTAAAGACAGCACTTTATCCATTTTCACTTGAAATAATTAAGGAATATCAGGAAAAAAATAAACCTTATGTCCCATTTAGTATGAATTTCAACTAATTTCAAGCCAAATTTCTTAATGTAGAGAAAAACTTATATGGTACATATGTAAAAGCCAAACTTTTCTGTTTGGCTTTTCTACCTCTAAACTGCCTATAGTTCAAGAAAGAATTTAGATTGAATCTACAACTGAGCCCCATGCAGATGAAGTTGGATCAATGATCTTAAAATGTTCTATCTCTGGTATAACAACTAACTTAACTTTTTCTCCTTTCCCCATAGCACTTTGGTAATAATTCTTGCTTAACTCAACTGGAACATGACGATCTAACTCACCATGTATTAATACTTGTTCCACTTTCATTGGCAATAATTCTATGGGAGAAAACAGTTCATAGCGTTCGGGTACCTCTTGTGGACCTCCACCTAATAGTGCAGCTACATGACTTTTCATTCCCTTTAGTTCGTGGATTTCCCACATCTTAACCAAATCCGTAACACCTGCTAAACTGATAACTTTCTTTATACAAACCATTAGCTCATTAAATGTTCCATCGTTATTAGCTTTAATTCTTGAACCCAACCAAAGGGCTAAATGTCCACCTGCTGAGTGACCTATAACAGTTACATTTGAGATATCTAGGGGATATAGCTCCTTTATCTTGGATAGATGATTAATAGCACTAATAACATCATTAAATGTTCCAGTCCATCCTTTTCGGTCTTCTCCTACTCTCCGGTACTCGATGTTCCAAGTAGCAAATCCTCTATTCGTTAAATCATCAGCAATCGGATTATTTTCTTCTAAGTTATATCTTGCTTGCCAAAACCCTCCGTGAATTAAAACTATTACTGGGTAAGTTTCTGAATTCTCAGGGATTCGTAATACACCAAATTGAGATTTATGTTCTCCGTAATAAATCTTAAACTCTTTCTTCATTAATACTCTCCCTATAAATTATAGATAAATATTAATTCAATAAAACAAACCACATTTCCTCTATAAAAATGTGACTAACAATATTTGCTTCATCAACTAACATACTCGTTAGTCGAAAGACATCCTTTTCTCTTTCATCCTATTATATTTTCTTTTATTAGTTCCTTCATTTATGATTGTCCCACTAACAATAGTTCATTGAAAAAGCACCCTTCTTAAAGAAAGGGGCCAGATCGTTGAAGGCTAATTTATGTAGGATACGATACACATTATCACTTGTATTTCCTTAATAGGTAACTATCCTTAAGGTATTCCATATAGCCTTTACTAACTTCTTGCACCATATTGTGGAACAACAGATTCAGAAAAATCGTTAGCCTAATTCTAGACTCATTAATCATTATGTTTTCTTGAGTCTACCTAGAATCTCAGAAACTCCAATCGCAATACTTCCATTTAACATTCCTAATACCGACATTATGAGCGTAGCGCCATCATATTCTCCCATAAAAATCATTACAAAAAAGATAGCACTAAATGCTAGTACAATAATGCCAAATAAAAATAAAAACCTCTCCATGATTTACATTCCTTTCATTATCTGACTCTCTTTCTATTCTGTTTAAAATATCCTTGTTAAGGATTTTGTTTTTCTCTATTAACTGACTAATCAATCACTGGCATTATAGACAATTCCCATAAAAATCCTATTCCTAAAAATCCAATTGATATAGATTAGCGCCAGATTGTTTAATAACAATTTTTCACAACCTAGAATTTTATAACCCATGTCTCATTAATAAAGAAGCAGGGTCCAAAGGTTCCCACTTCCTTTATTTATTCATTCACTTTAGTATTAATATAATCAACAACAACATCCGTAAATACATTTGCTTTCTCATAATGTGGCGTATGCCCACTATTCTCAAATACATAAACCATTCTGTTTTTTCCATTTTTATTAAATGCTTCAATTTGTTTCTCGCAAGTAACAGGATCATGTTGTCCTAATAGAAGTAACATTGGTGTTTCAATTTCACTTAGCATGGGTATTAACGATTTATATATATCACCTTCATCTTTTAAACGATTGGTAATATATTTCAGCATCATAATCCAACTGATCCCACTCTTCTGTAACAGCTACAGAAACAAATGTTATTCATTTTATTAAAACGTACTTTTTATTTTGGAAGAGTGAGTGCCTAACAGTTTATTAAGTGTATCTAACTATTTGAAGTGTTGAAGAATTATATACTGCCCCGGAAATAGTTGCACTTAATGAAATTCTATCATTTGGCATAGTACTTTGATATAAAACTGACTTTGATGCAGGAATAGTAAAACCACTCTGATTACTTTGTGTGACTGCGCTAGATCCTTGAATAGGTCCGCTAGCACTACTTACAGCAATATATGTTATCATCCCCCCACCATCTTCCAAAAACACAGTATTAATTCCATAGGTTATTTCATAAAAGCCTACAGCTGGAAGGAGTATATCATTGGGAGAGTTATCAAGTACAAAACCTACACAATCACCAGGAATGCCAAATTGAACCATGGGAATACTAGTATTCTCATCTGTTGGAGCGAATATTTCACAGAACCCTAACGCACTGCCGGGCATGCCTGGAGGTCCCATTGGCCCCTGTGGACCCTGTGGCCCAGGTTTCCCCGGTAGTCCCTGTGGTCCTTGTGGTAGTGGTGGAACTACCCTACATTTACAATCCTTGTCCTTACCATACACCTTTTTCACCTCCAAAATATTATTCTATTTAACTATATTTTTTATACAAAGGCACTTTTTGTTTTATAAGAGTGTTTAACAAATTTATTATGTGTATCTAATTATTTTAAGAGTTTGAGAATTGTATACTGCATTATTGGTAATACTCGCATTTAGTGAAATTCTATCATTTGGTATAGTACTCTGATATAAAACTGATTTTGATGCTGGTATGGTAAAACCACCCATACCTTCCGTGACAGCGCTAGATCCTTGAATAGTCCCAGTCATACTACTAACAGCCGTATATGTTATTTCCCCCCCGCCATCAAAAAATTCAGTATTAATTCCATAGGTTATTTGATAAAAGCCTACAGCTGGAAGGAGTATATCATTGGGAGAGTTATCAAGTACAAAACCTACACAATCACCTGCAGTTCCAAAGGGAACGTCTTCGTCACTAGAATTTTCAGTTGTGGGGCCGATTATTTCACAAAAACCTAATGCGCTACCAGGCATCCCTGGAGGTCCCATTGGCCCGGGTGGTCCTTGTGGTCCTTGTTTCCCTTGAGGTCCCTGTGGCCCCTGTGGTGTTGGTGGAACGACCCTGCATTTACAGTCTTTATCTTTCATAGTAACTTCACCTCCTATAATTGTTTATACTTTATATGTATGATTCTTTTCTAAAGTAGGTTGGACTAATAAATATAGCGTGACAAAAATGTACAGGTGTCTATGTTTATAAGGGGTACAGGGAGTTAAACTACTATATACCACAAAGTAGATCATGTTTGTATAAAATAATAAAAGTTCCAATTTTTCATTGCTGAAGAACTGGAACTAATCGACTCACTAATCATTGTGTTGCATAAAATTGATTAATTTGACCTATCACATTAATACAAGATTAATTAAATATATTACATACCATAAAGTACACCCTTTATTATCACTCTCCCCTCCCTGATGGCTTACATATACTCTGGATGTTCACCATAATTTCTATTCTCTTTCATATAACCTTATTAAGAACTTTATTATTCCCGATTAACTGACAAATCAATCACTGGGCATTATAGACAATACACATAAAAATCCTATTCCTAAGAATCCAATTGATATAGAAACAAAAAGAGGGATTGTAGAATTCCAAAACCTTTGTTTTTAGTAATAGGATTATTAATAATGCCCAACAACACCAATATCCCAATTAAATTCCCCCTTGTATGTAATCCTAAAACAGCCATTATGAAAGCTCCGATGATTAACCTGATAATCCAGGTTGTATTATTCTTAATAGAAGGTAAGTCCTCTTTAATATCCTTAATGTTTGATTCTGCTACTGCCAACCTTTGCTAAACCTTGTTCATTCTTCTTTCCATGTTTACAAACCGTTACTCCATCATTTGACTCCCTTAATCCATATTTAAGACAATATAAAAAAACCATAAATTGGGCTTAATAGACTCAGTGGGTATTGTGTCTACTAAAATGTCTACAACTATGGATCCATAAAATAGATAAATCAAAATACTTGTTATTCCACAATATGGACCTAAAATGATAAAGACGCTAATCCTTATGTCAGATTAGCGCCAGATTGTGAAGATTATTCTGAAGGAGCTTTATCATTCACACCTTAAATTCCTATAAGAGACTCATTGATAAAAAAGAACATTTTAGATAAACTTTATGGCCCTACCCAAGTAAACTGAAAGTGGGGGGATTATAATTTGAAGCTAATAAATATAATTGATAATACGTTAATATATAATGATTATGTAAACTCTTAGTTTATTAAATGGTTAAATAACTCAGGAATTCTATTCCTAAAATGCAAATAATTATGTTCACCACCATCAATAATATTGAAATTAATAGTAGGAATTTTTTCTTTTAGAATATCATATACAGATTTATTTGAGTTTACAAATTCTTTACTAATTATTGTTCCTTCACCTGCTTCATTTGTTCCGCAATCGAGATAAAAACTATTAATTTCAGATAAATCCGTATTTCTTAATAACTCTTCAATATTTTCTTGATTAGCATAAAAAGCGGATGACATTATTACGATATTTTTAAAGACTTTAGGATATCTACAACAAGCATAAGTAGTAATAAGACCACCTAATGAAATTCCTGCCATTGAAGAATGATCTATTAACGTACGATATTTATCATCTATAAGAGGTTTTAATTCATTTATAATAAAATTAATATACTGCTTTCCTTTTCCACCGAAAGGCTCAATTTCTCCTCTCAATTTTTTACTGTATTCCCCATTTACCCAAGGACAATATTCATTCTTTCTCTCTTCCTTATTCTGGTCTATTCCTACAACAATTACATTTAGTTTTTTTTCATTTAAATATGTTTCGAGTTCTAAGGAAACCCCTCCGATTGCATCATTGTCTCGAAAAACATTCTGACCATCATGCATATATATCACTGGATACCTACGTTCAACGAGATTATAGTCATTAGGAAGATAAATTCTAATTTTTCTTTCTTCTTCAAAAGCTGGAATATAAACAGAAAAAATTTCTATCATCAAGTAATACTCCCTTTAATTTATTTCTGTACTTTTTAAGAACTCCTCACTTAAAATGAATGATTCCAAAAAATTAATATTTAAACACACTTTATTCCACAATATTGTTCCTCTATTAAAAAAAAGTCTCATTATAAAAGGGGTTAGCTGGACCCACCTTTTAAGATTTAGTTTATTGGTTTCAGGTCAATTTCTACTTTTGAATAGATAATTTTTTCACATCATCTTCTGTTCGTTTCAAATGAGTTCCCCACGTGTATCCATAACAATGTACCTATCTATTGTTTTCTATAAGTAATTTGGAAGAGAAAGTGTTTTAGGAATTTTTATTATTCCCGATAACCTCCCATTCTCTTTTTTAAACTCACATTCGAAAATAATGAAAACTCTAGAGGTAGAACCTTATATACTACTTGCCTGATTACCAGATCAGTCAGCCAGTAATTATTAAATAGACATTATCCTTATAGTAGTCAAGATAGCCTTTATTCTATTTTTGCGCCAGATTGTTTACTTTGTTATTAGGTAGTGGACTTCAAGAAACTGCCCCCCTTACCTAAGTTGAATATAAACAAGTGTCCATTCTATTCATCACTTGGTCTTGCCACTTCTTTAGTTATATTCACTTCCCAAGAAATGATTGTTGTACTATCTTTAACACTATTCCGCTTGATAGATTGTAATAATTTATTAACTCCTTCATCAATTTGATGTCTTCTCATTACATTATATATCTCTTTTGGAGAAGAGAAAGGTTCATTAGGACATTCAATCAGCCCGTCAGTTGTTAAAAATATACAGTTTGTTCCTTTTCTTAGTTCTCTTATACCACTACTGTAACAGGGAACTATTTGGTCAAATGTGTTGACTAGTCCAACCCATTCGTAGAATTGTCGTTGGTTTATTTGATATTGACCCCGATTGGCAAGCTCTGGATGAAATACGTAAGAAATACAATCACCTATAGAAAACCACCAAACATATTTATCCTTTCTTAGAACGATCAGACAAGCTGTTTCCCCCTTAACTTTTCGACAAGCAGTAAGAAATGCATCTTCTTGAAACAAGTTTACAATTGTTCCCTCTATATTTTTTAATGTCTGTTCATATGGTAAGGATAATATAAGTTGTATATCTAACTTTCTCTTTGAGAATTGCTCTAATACTAATTCAGCACTTTCGGCTGAATGGTGTGCATCTAAAATAACAGTAAATTCCCAATTTACTTTTTCATCTATCCAAATTAAGCAGCCATCTTCATTTTTATATTGACCTTCAAGGGAGTTACCACCGAACCGTCCTATGGATACGTGCTTAATATTGTTTACAGTTATTAAGTCTACGAAATTTTCTTGGCTCCCAACCCAACTAAATTCACTAATTGAATTTCCCATATCAATGCATCTCCAAATATGCTTTTAAACGATTACACAGCCTTATAACCTCAACGTTATCACCCATAGGAGCATTTTCCCAGTCATAAACAGCTGAAGGTCCCCAATACTTTTTTGGGGTATTTGGATAACGTGGAACTATATGCATATGCAGATGAGGAACAGCATCGCCTAAAACATATGAATAAACATGTTCAGCATTTTCGCTTTCAATAAGAGCTTTGCTTACTTTTGCCATGACCATTCCAAACACCTGTGCTTCATCAACTTTCATATCACCCAATGTTGGAATGTGTCTTTTTAAGTCAATCATTATATGCCCTAAATAATGTGGTTTGCTATCTTGATCGATGTGACTAACATAAACATAATCATCTTCATAAATGGTTACTCCTGAAGTTTGAACATTTCCAGTATGCTTGTTACAAATAAAACAATCTTCCACTGTAATTCACCTCTTAAAAATTCTTTTCTATAAAATAAAAATCCTACTATCTCTTAAAGAGACGATAGGATTTTTATCGTGGTACCACTCTTCTTGTTTCATTTTCGCTAAACGAAACATCTTAGGACTTTGTTACGGAAGTTAACCGTATAGACTTAGATATCAATCTATCCACTCCTAGGCGAGTTGGGGATGTTATTGACTGTCTTGCACCTTCCGACAGCTCTCTATACAATAACTTATCCTTAATACTCCTAATCAAAGCGTTTATTTTATGTAATTTTTTAAAATTCTATATATTGAAATTCAATTTGTCAATATTTTTCTTATACTATTCTGATCTATGGGAGAGGAGTCCGGCTTTCACACCTTAATGGAGATATAGGGAGCTAATCTACTATATGCCCCAAAGTAGATTCCTAATTATGCAAAATAAAAAAGTTCTAATTTATCATTACTGAAGAACTGGAACCAATCGATTCACTAATCATTGAGTCCACTATTCTTCAACTACATAAGCTATTTTTCCGTCTGACGTGAAGGCGACTATACCTGCTGGGAATCCAACCCGTACAGTCGTAATCAAGCTATGAGATTTCACATCGATGACACAAACAGAACCCCGATCGGAATTATTCGCGACATAAGCGAGTTTACCATCTGGTGTGAAGACGACCCCAGATGGTCTAGTTCCAACCTGTACAGTAGCAATCACGGTATGTGTTTTCACATCAATGACCGATACAGTGGTATCACCAAAATTCGTCACATAAGCGAGTTTACTATCTGGTGTGAAGGCGACTATAATTGGAGCACGCCCAACCTGCACAGTCGCAATCACAGTATGCGTTTTCACATCGATAACCGTTACAGTGGTATCATCATTGTTCGTGACATAAGCGAGCATACTATCTGGTGTGAAAGCGACTAGAAAGGGTATGATCCCAACCTGAACAGTAGCAATCACAGTATGCGTTTTCACATCGATGATAGATACAGTGGTACCACCATTATTCGTAACATAGGAGAATTTTCCGTCTGAAGTGAAGGCTATATTCAATGGACTTGATCCAACCTCTACAGTCGCGATCACAATATGCGTTTTCACATCGATGACAGACACAGTAAGATTACCAGAGTTCGTAACATAGGCGAGTTTACCGTCCGGAGTAAAAGTCGTCCGGTGTAAAGGTGACTCCAGTTGGATTGTTCCCAACCTGCACAGTCGCGATCACGATATGTGTTTTTACATCGATGACAGATACAGTGCTACCACCCCTGTTCGTGATATAAGCGAATTTACCGTCTGGTGTAAAGACTGAGGATAGAAAAAAAGCATTACCAATGGGTAACGTGGTAATCATTCTATGCGTTTTCACATCAATCACGGTCGTAGTCAAACAAAACCACCTCTATTCAATACTCGTTATAATAAAGGTATGCAAAACTCTTACTGTTTTTTCGTGAAAGGAGAAAACAGAGAGAGACGATGATAATTATGGTGTACTTTATGTTATGTAAGTTCTTATAGTTAAGTTTGTATTAATGTAATAAGTAAATAAATAATTTTAATGGTAGGCCTTAAGGTAGGCCAGATAGCCTTTACTACCTTCTTGCGCCATATTGTTGAGTAACATTAGGTGAATGTAACATATTGTACATTTAGTTTGATTAACCTCTCATTTTTTTCTACTGAACATCCCCCTTTCAAATACAATCTATCTTGTGTTTACTAAAATCAGCTTTTTTTTAAATAATAAACCTATACACATCTCTAACTTTCTGCATCTTATAAAGTATATAGTTTTATATGAAGTGGAGGTGAAATTTTGTCGTATATATATTCCAAATCTAAATGTGGTTGTAATTCCAAGAAAAAATGTGTGTCATTTACAAAAACTTTTGCTAATTTAAACCCAATCACTATTAATCAAGGTGCAATCGCAACACCTTATCCATCAAACATCAGCGTTTCTGGCTTAAAAGGGACAATTACTAAAGTCACTGCTACAATTATTGATTTAAGCCATTCACATCCAAATGATATACAAATCCTTCTATTAGCCCCTAGTGGTTCTACAATATTTCTTATGAACGATATAGGATTTGCTATTCCAATTAATAACGTTACACTTACGCTTACAGATGATGCAGAGGATATTATCCCTTCTCCAATTGTTTCTGGTACTTTTAAACCAACAATAGACCCAGATAATCCCCCACCGCCAGCTCCTCATAGTCCACAATTAAGTATTTTTAATTCTGAGGATCCAAATGGTATATGGTCTTTATTTATTTTCGATAATGATGGAAGTGGTCAAGGTGATATTGCAGGTGGATGGCAAATCACAATAACAACGGAAATGTGTGTTTAAAGGATTGCCCTTGTTAAGACCTTATAAAGGGCAGTCTTTTTTTTTAGTAAACAAAACTATCATTGATTCTACTAGGTGATTTATACATTTATTTACATATCTTCTCATACACTATATTATCTTTACAAAAGGTGGTTAAAAAATGAGTCTCGCATATGTTTCAAACATTAATTCAAGGGATCTATCCGTCATTGATACCAAGACTCGCTCTGTCATAGTCACTGTAAGGGTGGATGGCTTCCCACAATCCATACGAAGACTCATTCAATTATTGCTAATGTTTTAGTCGGAGATAATCCGTTAGCCACCCCACTTAACATTTCCATTTCTCCCGATGAGAAGTTTGCCTACATTACTAATTTTGGATTATTAAGCCAACCAGGTAATACAGTGTCTGTTATCGATACGAAGACACATGTCGTTATTACGACGATTTCAGTTGAAGATAACCCATCTAGCATAGCATTTACCCCTGATAGTAAAATAGCTTATATTCTAAATACCGGTAACTCTAATTTTCCTGGTAATACAGTTTTTGTCATCGACGTCAAAACTCACTCTATTATTGCTACTGTCCAAGTTGGAAGGTATCCAACAGCTATATCAATTACTCGTGATGAAAAATTAGCATATATACTTAAGGACATCGAAGGTCTATCAGTAATAGATACTAAAACTCATTCTGTTATTGCTACTACTCCACCATTAGGTACTGTGCCATTCTTCGTTACTTTTTCTCCTAATGGGGAAATGGTTTATGCTTCTAACAGAGATATAAATAATCGAAACGTTAACATCGTTGACACTAGTACTCATTCAATTATTGCTACTATTTCGGATGGTTTGGATCAACCCCATGCTATAGCCTTCACTTCAGAAGGAAAATCTGCTTATGTAACAAACTTTGGGAATCATACAGTGTCTGTTATTGATACTAAAACTCATAGAATTATTGCTACTGTTAGAGATGGCCTAAGCTCGGTTGACGTTGTTATTTCATCTAATTGACTCTTTTGATATTTAGTTCACCAAGTATGCTATGAGGGTTATCGCCCTCTTTTTTACGTAAAAAAATCTTTTTATTACATCATCAGTAAATTAACTAATAAGCTAGTAAAATAGATTAATTACAAATACATCTATTTTTTTATAAATGGTAAAATGTTCTTATAAATTATGAATGGAGGTATCAATTATGTCTGCCCTTATAGCTCTTGGGGTGGGAGCCCTATTAATTGTTTTGTTCCCAATAATCAACAAAGAAAGTAAAGTTTTTGCAAGAATTAGTTTTATCACTGGTATCCTTATTATATTAATCCTTATTTTTATTCTAATTTCACCTCGTATTGTTATTACTTATAATGAATCCAATCCTAATAAAATGAAAATCGAAAGAATATTAGATGAAATAAATGAAAAATAGTAACTATTATCAGCACCTTTCTTTAAATGATAGAGGTGTTTTTTTAATTGTTAGAATTAGGATCCACAATGCTTAATGTGTTTAATAACAACCACACGAGTACTTTCGCCTTTTTTGTGCATATAGGCGAAAATGATTACATCACCTTCACCCGTTGAATACAGTATTTAAAAGAGGTGATATACTTTGCTCATAATAAAAAAGATACAAGCTATAAGGGTTGCAAGGTTGTTCCTCCACTATCGCCTGGTCCCCCAGGACCTCCTGGAATAACTCAAATTGCTTTTGATCAATTAGATGTTAACACTGGACCTCCAATAGCAGTTGGTTCATTCGATCCAATTACTACTGCCCAACAAGTAACATCAACAGGAACAGAAAAAGTGTTAATTAACGTAACTTATGGTTTGAGTTTTCTGTTGGAAACAGTATCAAGCTATAATATAAGTTACAACATATATATTCTTCGAAGTGGCGAAGCAAATCCAATTGTTTCCTCAACATATTCTGACAGAGATGATTTCAAAATACAACAAAGGATATTAACATCTCACGACCTATAAATATAACCTATGTAGATGAGCCACCCCCAAGTAACTTCACCTATACAGCTGAAATAGAAGTTATAGAACCCTTTAGTATCCTTCCAGAAAATCTCTGTCTGTAATATTCACTTCATATCGAGCAATAAACGCCCTTGTCATTGCATGATTATCAAGTTAAATACTATTTCCCTACTATATAGACTGAATTGAATAAAACTCTCCATAGGAGAGATTTATTTATTTATTTATTACACACTTTTACTCTTGAGTTTCCTTACCTAAAAATGTTAGACTTGGTCATTTATCAGTTGCATCTTCAAACAATTTGCATTTATTAATAACAACTATTTCTGTAAAGGGACTGATTGTTTAATGGTGAACTGTAAATGTAAAGGCGATAAATGTCCAGAATACTTCGAAAACCAATTAAATGACACAATTCCAATTGGAGTACCTCAAGAATTAATAAAGTTGCCTGTTTTAATCAAGAATAATGATATGAAAGTTAAGATAGACTCCTCTATTGAGGTATTTACTGAGGCTTTTGGGTTATCCGCATCTGTCTTTTATTCCTTTAACTATTTACTTCAACGTTCTACGAATAATGGAAACTTCAAGACCCTTGCATTCATCCAACCTGCACAAAATTTAGAGTTTCCTGATCCTATCCCCAATGGACCTTTTCTTACTGGTTCCTTGATCCCTAACCTTACATGGACAGATAAGAATGCAGGTATAGGATCACATGTGTACCGTATTTTTATGGATCAACCCTTTAGGGTAAATTCTGTGAATGCAAATACTACCATTCGAACTCGTTCAATTAATGCTACTCTTTTTTGTCACTGATTTCATTTAGTAACCACAATACAAAATAAGTCATATAAATAAAATTCATTCACGGTTTCTTCCACAAAGGTCTTAGCTAATACTTAAATACTCTGTTGGCTGCTTATCCTACGTTTAGAACTATAAAAAATCTCTCTCCTTTAACGGAAGCGGGATTCGATAATTTTTTTTATAGTCTGTGCTAGCTAGTTATATTTGCTTTTTTTAATAGATTATCACTTATTTTTAACACTTAGAAAACTTATTTGTGTTACAGAACATGGCCCACAAAATAGAAAAGATGCTTATCTTATTAAGATTTGCGCTATTTTGTTAAATAAGTGAAAAAAATTATTGTACACTTTTAGTTATTTGACATTTAGAATACCTTTTAAATATACTAAATTCTCCTGAAGAAAAGCTTGATGTTTTTCGATACCTCTTCTTTTACACCAACCAATTGAAATAAAAGCGTCGGTAAAGTGATAAAACGGGAACACCTCTTGTAAATCAACAAGCGCTCGAATAGATTCATAGCCTTGCTGATACGCTTGCAATGTCCCCGGATATTTGAGAAAAATATCCCTATTAACTTTCGTGAAATCCATATCAGTTGATCCAATTCGGACACTTTCAAAGTCAATAATGCCGACCACTTTATTTTCATGAACTAAAATATTACCTGGTCTAAAATCCAAATGTATAAAACAAGGTCCGTCAGGAGGTGGGAGTAATTTGATTTGCTTATTAAAATACTGTAAAGACAGTTCGTATAAACTTGGTTCAACCACTTCTTTTACATCTATTGCAAAGGAATTAAATTGTCTCTTAAGAAACTCAGACCAATGATCATACTCATTTGAAACAGAACTATTGAAATCATGCTCATTTGGAGCAATTGCATGTAGCTTAGCATGATGTACTCCAATATCAAACGCTAATGCTGAATCAACCTTCTCTATAGTTGGCACACCGTTAATTGCTGACAATAATAATGCACCAGTGATATCCTCATTACCTTCCCAATAATCTAACACTTGTGGAACAGGTAAATCATTTCCTATTCGCTTAAGTACACTATACTCTCGTTCAAGTTTTTGTTTGGAATAAGGAATTTTAATAAACACTGTTCGATTATCCATTAGTAGAATTTTATATACAGTCGAACTAAACGACTGAGGAACATTCTCAACTGCTAACACATTCAATTTAAATTTATCTATTGTTTCTTGTAGCTTATCCATTCTTTCCTCTCCGCTTCTGTACTGTTTATCTTCTAAAATAAGAACAATAAAAACATAAGCATCCACTATCTTCAGAAGCATTATTCCTTTTATATGTCCAATTTCATGAATAAAAACGGTTCTTTTGTTCATTAGTACCTTGCAATAAAAGGCTAGAATTTGAGATAACTATTGTTATTCTCCTCTACACCTATTACAATTCAAACAATACTTCCTAATTTTAGCATATTAATATTATTTAATACTCAATATCTAACCGTTTTCATAACAAGAGACGCTTCTCTTATTACCGAAAAGCGCCATATCGTATTATGAGGTCAGCCAGTAACATTTCTGGTTGACCTATTTTTAATAGGTATTAATCTTAAGGTA